>JAGAFI010000167.1 GCA_017612675.1 Bacteroidales bacterium | reverse complement strand
ATTACTTTTGAGGCGGAATACAAGGAAAAATACATCAGCGACATGACCACCAAGGAAGACATCGAGAACCAAATCCGCTATGCCCGAAAGGAGGGGCAGCAGGCGGGCATCGCCGAGGGGCGCGAAGAGGGCATGGCTGCCGGCATTGAGCGAGGAAAAGTTGAAGGAATTGCTACGGGAATCGAGCAAGAGAAGTTGGCCTCTGCCCGGAAGATGAAAGCGCTGGGAGCGGATGTTTCCTTTATCTGTGAAGTGACGGGCCTTTCATCTGAACAAGTAGCCGCTTTATAACCGAAAGCATTGTTGCCCAAGTTCTCCCGGAAGCCAGATTTGAGGCTTCCGGGGATTTGTCAATAAGCGGTCTTTGCGACTTTTGTCTTCGGAAAGCAACTGTTTTGCCTTTTGCCATTTGGATTTTCTGAAAAAGTGTGTATATTTGCATCCCCAATCAGCGCGGGTGGCGAAATGGTAGACGCGCTAGTTTCAGGAGCTAGTGTCAATTGCGACGTGTGAGTTCGACTCTCATCCCGCGCACAGGAAAGGGGCTGACTAAAGTGATTTTAGTCAGCCTCTTTCTATTTTCCCCTTGTATCCTATTGCGCGAGAACGATGATTTGTTCGTGCCCCAGACGGACTTGCAGCCAACGGGTAATCTTGTCCATCGCTTCTTTCTGCAAGGGTTCCGAAGAGGACAGGAGGGCAATAATTCTGTCCCCTGTTTTTTCGCTTTCTGCTTCGTCCGGCAAGATGGCGGTTCCCCGCGTGAGTATCAAGGAAGAAATGGTCGGATACTGGGCCGCCAATTCCCGGAAGACCGCTTCTACGGGCAATTCTTTTTCTTTGTAGGCATCCAGACGGGCGCGCAGCGCGGATACCGTGTCGGTCAAGGCGAGAATCTGCCGGTCATTGTGTTCATAGATGCCCTGGATTATTTCCGAATCGGACAGGATATCGCGGCTGCGGGCGGCGTCTTCCCGCAAGATGATCTGGGCTTCCGGAATGCCGAAGGAAACAGCGTCGGCAAACAGCTTTTGCCGCCCGCTGTCCGTCATTTCTTCCCCGGCTACGAACAGTTCGATAACTGGCGGTTTGGCGCCAAAATCCACTTTATAATCATAAATGAAACTCTTGCCGACAACTTTGTTCTCATTTACCAGCCGTGCCGCGTGAATCTTGAAATTGCTTTCCCGGACAATCTGTATAGCGGACAGGACACTGGGAACGATGATAATCAGCAGGATGATGCCCACAGCCTGGCCTTTCATCCGGAAATGTGTCCCGTCTTCGGAACTCACGACCGGGAAATGCAGGTATTTGACCATCGCAAAGGTGGCCAAAGCAATGAAAATGCTGTTAATCAAGAACAAATACAAGGCGCCGGCCACATACGACCATTTCAGGATGGAAAGCCCGTATCCGACGGTACAAAGCGGAGGCATCAGGGCCGTGGCAATAGCGACGCCGGAAAGCACCGTCCCTTTTTCTTTTCGGGAAATCTCCAGAATGCCGGCGATGCCGCCGAACAGGGCAATCAGGACGTCATACACCGTCGGCTTCGTTCTGGCAAGCAATTCCGTGGGGTGCTCCAAATTCAGCGGACTGAGGATGAAAAACAACGTGGAGGCGAGAATGCTGATGCCGACCATGACGGCAAAATGTTTGAGCGATTCGGTTACCAGTTCCCGGTTCCGCGTACCCAGCCCAAAACCGAATCCGAGGATGGGCCCCATCACGGGGGAAATCAGCATCGCCCCGATAATGACCGGAATGGAATTGACATTCAGACCGACGGATGCGATAACGATGGCGCAGGCAAGAATGAAGACGGTCGGTCCCCGGAAAGGAACGTTCCGGCGGATGGTCTCCCCGGCTCCTTCCAAATCCAGGTGGTCAGACATGTTGACGAGGCGCTTGAAGAACGTCACAATACGGTTCATGACAAATAAGTTTTGCCAAAAATACGATTTTTTTTCGTATTGCCGACCCCTCGGGGGTGGGTTGAGGTCGCAGGTCCACAACGAACTACATGCAAAACAAAACGACCACCACAAGGGTAGTCGTTTCATTTTGAGCGGAAAACGGGGCTCGGACCCGCGACCTCAACCTTGGCAAGGTTGCGCTCTACCAACTGAGCTATTTCCGCAATGGGACTGCAAATATACGACAGAAATTTTGATTTGCAAATTTTTTACGGGAATTTCCACCGGAATTATGCAGCCCATTCCCCGCGGGTTTCCTGTCAGCGGTTGCGCAACGTTACCGCGCCGTCGCGTACATCGACCTCGATGACCGAAGACTTGCGGATTTTCCCTTCCAGGATTTCCCGGGCAAGGCGGTTGACCAGTTCCCGCTGAATCAGCCGTTTGACGGGGCGTGCGCCGTATTCGGGATCATAGCCGTTTTCCACCATGTCATCTTCGAAGGCCGGGGTGTAGGTCAGCGATACGTTGTCTTCCTCCAGCTTCTTGCAGAGAATGTTCATCTGAATCCGGACAATCTGCCGGATGTCATCCCGTGTCAGGGCGGCAAATTTGACAATTTCATCGATACGGTTCAGGAATTCAGGGCGCATCCGCAGACGCAGTTCCTCTTCCTTGAGGTTCGAAGTCATGATCAGAATCGTGTTCTTGAAGTCCACGGTCCGTCCTTTGTTATCGGTCAGCCGCCCGTCATCCAACACTTGCAACAGGATGTTGAACACGTCCGGATGGGCCTTTTCGATTTCGTCAAGCAAGACCACAGAGTAGGGCTTGCGGCGCACGGCCTCGGTCAACTGTCCGCCTTCATCGTAGCCCACATATCCCGGAGGCGCACCCACCAGACGGCTGACGGTGTGGCTTTCCTGGTATTCGCTCATGTCGATACGGGTCATCATCGCCTCGTCATTGAACAGGAATTCCGCCAGGGCCTTGGCCAGTTCGGTCTTGCCCACGCCTGTGGAGCCGAGGAACAGGAACGAGCCGATGGGGCGGTGTTCGTTGCTCAACCCGGCCCGGGAACGGCGCACGGCATCGGAGACCGCCGCGATGGCCTCGTTCTGGCCGACCACCCGCCGGTGCAATTCATCTTCCATCCGCAGCAGCTTCTCTTTTTCGCTCTCCAGCATTCGGTTTACCGGAATACCCGTCCAGCGCGCCACCACTTCGGCGATATCCTCCGGCGTGACGGATTCGGTGATAATCGGATTCGGAATGGCGGCCTGACGCGCGGAAAGGTCTTTGATTTTCTGCTGAGCGGCGGCCAGTTTTCCGTAGCGGATTTCCGCCACCCGGCCATAGTCGCCGTTGCGCTCGGCAATGGCCGCTTCCTGTTTGTAATCTTCGATTTGCGCGCGGGTATTGTTGAGTTCGGTTACGATGCCTTTTTCCTCTTCCCAACGTTTTTTGAGCCCCGCCAGTTCTTCCTTGCAGTGTTTCAGTTCCCCGTCGATTTTCTCGGATTTCAGGGAAACGCCCTCCCGCTTGATGGCTTCTTTCTCGATTTCCAACTGGCGAATCCGGCAGTTGAGGTCGTCGATGGGCTCCGGAACGGAGTTCATTTCCAGCCGGAGTTTGGATGCCGCTTCATCCACAAGGTCGATGGCCTTGTCCGGCAGGAAACGGTTGTTGATATACCGGTGGCTCAGGTTCACGGCCGCAATCAGGGCGTCGTCTTCAATGGACACGCGGTGATGCGTTTCATATTTTTCTTTGAGGCCACGCAGGATGGCGATGCTTTCCGCAGGGGTCGGCTCGTCCACGGTCACTTTCTGGAAACGGCGTTCCAATGCCTTGTCCTGTTCAAAATACTTCTGGTATTCATCGAGGGTCGTACTGCCGATGGTGCGCAGTTCGCCCCGGGCCAGCGCCGGTTTGAGGATGTTGGAGGCATCCATCGCCCCGCTGCTCCGTCCGGCACCCACCAGCGTGTGGATTTCGTCGATGAACAGGATAATCTCGCCGTCCGAATCCACCACTTCCTTGACCACGCCTTTGAGCCGTTCCTCAAATTCACCCTGGTATTTGGCACCGGCAATCAGCGCGCCCATGTCCAGCGAATAGATTTTTCGGTTCTTCAGGTTTTCCGGCACCTGTCCGTTGATGATTTTGGCGGCGATGCCTTCGGAAATGGCGGTTTTGCCCACGCCCGGCTCCCCGACCAGAATCGGATTGTTTTTGGTCCGCCGGCTCAGAATCTGCAATACCCGCCGGATTTCTTCATCCCGACCGATAACCGGGTCGAGTTTGCCTTTCGCAGCGGCCTCATTGAGGTCAACCGCATACTTGCTCAAAAATTCATATTTATTTTCCATAGCTCTTGGTGTTTGTTTTCCGTTTATCCCCGGTGACGGAAAAAGCCGTTCACCCGTCACCGGGCAAACGGCTATTGCTCAAATAATATTCCACTGACAAAATGTCAGCGGGGCGCGGGGCTTACTGGGCGTCCGCTGCGGGTGCTTCTTCCTGCACGGCAGCAGGGTCTGCCTGCTCAATCGGTGCCGGGGAGAATTCCGGCTCCTGGCCTGCGTTCTCGATTTTCTCCGTCATGTCCAAATCGGCACCGTTGGTCCCGGTGGTGAAAGAAGACACCACGGAAATGACCAGAATGAATGCCACGAGACCCCACGTGATTTTTTCAAGGATATCTGCGGTCTGGCGCACGCCGAAAGTCTGGTTTCCGGCCACGAAATTGCTGGCCATCCCCTCGCCTTTGCCGTTCTGGAGCAGCACGACGAGAATCAACAGGACAGCTGCAATCAGGATGAGAACGGTCAGAATGGTGAAAATTGCGTTCATATATCTATTCTTTAATTATCAAGTTTTTCTATAAGGGATGCAAAGTAAACACTTTTTTCCGGATATCGCAAACTTAGTTGGGAATAAATTTTCTTCGCTTCGTCGGGATATCCCTGTTCTTCATAGATATGTGCCAAGGTTTCCGTGCAGAAATCCAACGGGTCGGCATCCCGGAACTCTTCGAAATTTTCCTCGCGCGCCTTGGTGGCAAAAGACGAGAAGATGTTGTCATCCGGACGGCGCACTTCGCCGTACTGGGCCTGTGAAAAATAATCCGCCCCCACCACGAATACCTGCCGGGAGGCCGGTTCTGCCGGTTTCTCAGCCGGTCGGGGCTCTGCGGGCTGGGGAATGTCGCTGTCGGAACAGTCGATTTCCCGTCCCCGCCGCATCAGGTCATAGAGGATGCGACCGGAGGCCATATACAGGGATGCTTCTGCAAACTGGGCATCCGACCATGTGCCATCCCGCCACATCCGTTCACAGAGTTCCTTGCGTGCCGCTGCAAACCACGGGTACAGCCCGACGATGCCGGACAGTTCCTCCAAAGTCAGGTGCTTGATATCAATGGCCTTTACCATTGGGCGACGGATGCGTTGAAAATGTCTTCCACCAGTTTCTCCACGATTTCCGCACACAGGGCACTTTCCACGGCGTCAATGGTATTCGTTGAGTCGTATTCCGCGTAGGCGGAGAAACTCTTGTTGAAATCGTCTTCCGGGTATTTCCGGTTTGTGAATACGATTTTGACGGTGACAGTGAGCTTGTTGCGGGCGGCCACATCGTCTGCCGTAACCGCCGCCGGGGAAATGTCATATCCGGTGATTTCACCGGCGATGTCCATATCCCCGTCCAGTTCCACCTGCTCCAGCCGGGTCATGCGCCGGAATTGGTTGCGCAAGGCTTCCGTCAGCTCATTGGACAGGTTGGGGTTGACCCGCATCGCCTTGTATTCGATATAATTGATGGAAATGGTATTGACGTCCTCCTGGATGGATGTCCCGGAAAACGAATAGGAAACCTTGCAGGAACTCAATCCCGCCACACAAATCAGCAAAAGGAGAATCCGTCTGGTCATGCCTGTTTCTTCTTTGCGTTTCTCCGGTAGATGGTGCGCTCCGAGATGCCCAGTTCAGCAGCGGCTTCTTTTACGTTCCCGCCGTGGCGGGCCAGGGCACGCTCAATCATGTCGTCACCGGCCCGTTTCAGCGACAGAGGTGCGGCGGTTTCTGCCGGATGTTCTTCCGGAATCTGGTCTTCCGGCTCGTCCTGCGGGGGTGTGTAATAATCCGCCCTTTCCGGCGCGGCAGGCAGGGTCGCCCGCTGTTGTTTTGCCCCCAGTTCCTGCCGCAGTTCGTCCACTTCCTGCTTCAGGTCGAGGATAGCCTTGATGATCATTTGCTTTTCCCCGTCGCTCATGCCTTGGGAGGGATGGCCTGTAACCGGGCCGGGCAGCAGGCTGTCCTTTTCATCCGGCAGGTACTTCGCAAGGGTCTGGGCCGGCAGCACGACGGTCTGGGCGCCCGGGGCCATCGGTACGGATTCCATGGCCGTGATGCTTTCCGCCACGTTTTTCAGCTGACGGATATTGCCGGGCCAGCGGTAGGCGGTCAGGGCGGAAATCGCATCATGCGAAAGCTCCAGGCGGCTCAGGTGGTATTTCTCCGAAAAATCGCTGGAGAATTTGCGGAACAGCAGGTAGATGTCGTTCTTGCGGTCCCGCAGGGAAGGAACCTGTATCTGGATGCCGTTCAGCCGGAAATACAAATCCGGGCGGAAGCGTCCCGTGGAAACGGCATGGGCGAGGTTGAGATTGGTGGCACAAATGACCCGCACGTCCGTTTTCTGCACTTTCGACGAACCCACTTTGAGGTATTCGCCGTTTTGGAGCACACGGAGCAGGAGAGCCTGTGTCTCCCGGGGCAGTTCGCCGATTTCGTCCAAAAACAGGGTGCCGCCATTCGCTTCTTCGAAATATCCTTTCCGCTCGCCGATGGCACCCGTAAACGCGCCTTTTTCGTGGCCGAAAAGTTCGGCGTTGATGGTGCCCTCCGGAATGGCGCCGCAGTTCACGGCAAGGAATTTTCCGTTTTTCCGCAGGCTGAACTGGTGGATGATTTTCGGAAGGGTCTCCTTGCCCACGCCGCTCTCGCCCGAAATCAGGACGGGCAGGTCGGTAGGGGCGCACCTGACCGCCGTTTCGAGGGCATAGTTAAGCCCGGCATCATTGCCGATGATGTCGTATCTGTTCTTTATGCTTTGCAGTTCTGACGCATCCATAACCAGACAAAGTTACGAAAAGTTCGGAAAAAACCGCGCTTGCGTCCTTACGCGCCTTTGTGGGCTTTCGGGTGGACATGGGGACGGCGGCGGCGTTGTTTCCATTGCTCACGGGCGAGTTGCTGCATGTCACGGACAGCATCCCGTTCATCGACGATTTCATCTCCGAGAATGGTTTCCACGACATCTTCCATGGTCAGGATTCCCTGGAACGAACCGTATTCGTTGAGGACGACGGCTATCTGCTCGTCTTTGGAAATCATCCGGTCCCATACGTCACCGAGCGGCGTATCCTCCTGGAAACTCGCAATGTCCCGGCGGATTTCCCCGAGGGTCTTGTCAAATTTATCCTCCGCCATCAGCTGAAGGGCGTCCACACGCAGGATGTAGCCGGTGATATATTCGTCATTGTCCGCGTACAGGGGGATTCGCGAGTGGTGCAGGTAGCGCTTGTCCTTGTAGAACTGCTTGATGGTCATCGACTCCGGTGCAATCGCCGCCACGACCCGGGGCGTCATGACGTCAGACGCGGTCATGTCGTTGATGTTGATGATGTTGTGGATGATTTCGTTTTCATCCTCATCCAGTTCTCCGGACTCTTCCGCCACATCCGCCATCGCCCCGACCTCTTCGCGGGAAACGGACAAATCCTTCTCGCGGGGCGTAATCTTTTTTTGCAGCCACTCCACACAGACCACAATCGGGTAGAGGATGAAGACAAGGATGCCGATGGTCCGGGCGGTAAAGCCCATCAGGTGCTTCCAATAGGAAGTGCCGAGCGTCTTGGGGATAATCTCGGCAAAGACCAGCACCAGCAGAGTCATGACGGCGGAGACCACCCCGAACCAGGCGCTGCCGAAAACGGCGACGGCCTGCCGTCCCACCCCGGCGGCGCCGATGGTGTTGGCGATGGTATTCAGGGACAGGATGGCGGCAAGGGGGCGCGTGGTGTCCAGTTTGTAGGCGCGCATCTGTTCCGCCAGTACGTACCCTTCCTCTTCACGCAGCGAGATATAGGACAACGGGGTGGACATCAGGCTCGCTTCCAGGATGGAACACAGGAAGGAAATGGCCAGGGCGCCCAGCAGGAAGAACAGCAGTGCCGTCATAACAGGTGCAAAGATAACCAAAACCGAAAGTTTTTCAAACCATCCGCCGACCTGTGCTGCCCTTTTTCCAAGATACCCTGCAGAATCCGGTTATCTTTGGGTTTTTGATGATTGGGGAAAAGGGTTTCCCCAAGCTTTTTGACGGGGCGCTGCCCCGTAACGTCCCCGCGGCGGACTGGCGTCCGCCATTTTTTCAACCCCCGCTGACGCGACCCCTTTCAGGGGTATTTCGGGCTTGCGCCCGCCGCTGCGCGGGTGATTACTTTGGTACGGAAGACCGATATCCCTGTGCGAGAAAAGCTCCGTCCCGCCCTCCGCCGGGCGCGTTGCGACGCACCTTATTATACCGCAGGCCCGCCGCTGCGCGGGTGATTGCCTTGATACAGAAAACCGAGACCTCCGTACAGGGAGATTCCTGACCGGCGGTTGACGGCCTCGGCACGGAAAAACCGATGAGCCCCGGGCGGAAAAAGTTCCGGTCCGCAGGTGAAGTACAGGAACGGGTGTTCAAAAACTGAACAGGTAAGCAATGCCGGCAATGGTGTTCAGCGACCTGTCCCACGTCAGGGACTTGAGCCGGGTGCCTTCCTGGTTGGTATCAATCCGTTTGTCGCGGCAATAGTCCTCCATGACATAGAAATCGAGGCCGTGATGCCGGGAGATTTGCCATTGTACGCCCAGAGCGCCGCGGAAGCGGTTGAAATAGGCGTGCTGGTAACCCAAAAACGCATAATCGGAATAGGACTGGCTCTGGGAGTGCCAGACAGCCGAGCAGGCGGGGTCGTTGAAGATATTTCTGGCTTCGAAGAACACATACGGTTCCACGCGGCGGAATCCCTTGTATTGCACCTTGATACGGGACTTAAGCACCAGCGGGTTGCGGGTTTCCTGCCAGGCATTGAGGTCTTCGGTCTTGTGCGTCAGCCGCAACTGCTCTTTGAGGGAAAAACGCCAGTCTCCCGCCCGCCAGCCCAGCGTGGCATCCACATACAGGCGATGGCGGGTATCCCACGCCTTGGAGCCCTGCCGGTAGAAAAATGTGTATCCGGCACCTATTTTCAGAAAGTCCGCCGCTTTCCAGCTGAGCCCGATAGTCGCCTGGTGGCGGTCAATCTTCGACGAGAAATCTTCCGTGCGCAACTGGTATTCCGCGCCGAGGTGCAGCCCTTTGGTGATTTTATAATCCAGGCCGACGGTGGTACGCAGGCCGAAATCCGTAACAAGGGCGTTGTCCGTGCCCTGCGCGGCGGCTCCGGACGGAAGGAAAAGGGCCGACAGCAGCGGCAACAGGAGGATGCGGGTCGTTTTCATACCTTATTGCTCCACGAAATCCTTGGCTTTGGTCAAGGTGTCGATGGTGGCCGCCTGACCTTTGGGCAAGGTGTAATATACTTTGATGAACGCGGCGTCCCGCAGGAAATCCACATGGCCGATTTCCACGTGGTCAATGGGGATGCCGACCCGTTTCTCCAAATCCGCGAGCAGTTCTTCCCGCCGCTCGGGAACGATGAGTTCGATGCGGTCATAGAGAATCAGTTTGGCCGAGGTATGCTTGAGCCAGCGTCCGCTTTCCAGAAGCCATATCAGGCACACCACCAACAGGTTGGAAAGGACGAGCACACCCAAGGAGCCGGGGCTCAGTTCGTAATGCGGGTTGGCCCCGGTACCCCCGACCAGCTTGTAGAGCGGCGAGAGGCCGTTGACCGCTGCGACGGCGATAATCACGAACAGGTAGGTCATTTCCCGAATCGGCACGGTTTCCGTCCGGTACCGGATGACGCCGAAGATGGCGAAAAGTCCGAGCGTCAGTCCGACCCCCACTTCGGCGTTCCCCATCATGTACAGCAGGAGCAGCATCGCCGAGGAGAATACCATGAAGGTGAAATAATAGTCCCGGCGGCGGCTCTTGCGGTAATAGAAGAACTGCACCAGCAGCCAGCTGACGGCGAGGTTCAGCAGGAAACGGATGCAGAGTTCCGTCAGGCTCTGCGAAGTAGTCATCAAGGCGTCCGTGATGGCCTGCACGTCGAGGACATCCTCATCTGCCAGCGAGAATTCGCCCAAATCGTCGATTCCAATCATAATGCGGGTAGGATTTTGGTGTTGATTTGCTTTTCTATCCGTCTCACCTTGGGCTTGAAGCGGTTGGATTTGACGGCGGGGTCGGTCAGGGTCACCCCGATACAGTATTTGCTGACCCGGATGGGCTTCACCCGGTGGCGGAGCAGGATTTCTTTCATCTGGCTCGCCGTGCGCCCGTCCTGTTTGAGTTCGATGACCACGGCGTTCTGCAGCGAAACGGTCCGCCCCGTCCGGAGATTCTTGAAATGCAGGCAGGTGTCGATGGTCAGCCGTTCCGTTTCCGCCGGATTGACCAGCGTAATCCGCCGGAACCCGGTTTCAAGGGTGGGTTCGATGCTGTCCGCCGTGAAACGGGAGTGAGCGGCCAGGTAATCGCAGGCCTGCGGGTTGGTACGGAAATCCCCGAATTCCGCCGGGGCGATTTCCGTCCGTTTCTTCTTGGTGCGCCCGTGGTTGTTTTTCCGCTTGATTTCCAAATATGTCCGTCCGGAGCCCACATAGACGCGGGTGCGGACTTTCTGGCGCACGAGACGCCGGTTGTGGTGGTCGAGGAACATCTGCATCCCGGGCGTGTCGTAGTACAGCGAGTTGTACGAACAGTATTTGGTGCCGTCCGCAAGCAGGGCCCGGTAGCCGTCGGCGCGTGCATCTTCCAAAATGCCCACCAGCGTCTGCTCGTCGGTCAGGTATTTGGAATCGATGCGGTTCATCAACGTAATCGCCCCCATTTCTTCCAGCAGAATCGGGGGCATGCCGTCCAGTACCGGCAATTTTTCAAAGGGAATATGTTGGCAATCAGGCATCTTCGGTCACATACTCAAAGACTTTGATGGTCTTCAATTTCCCTTTCGCGTCATAGGTATATTGGGTCTTCTTGCGCCCGAACTCGTTGTATTCGAATTTTTTGACCGTGTTAAGCCGGTTGTGTTCGTCATAGAGCAGTTCACGGCTGACCCTGCCGTCCGCGCCATATTCGTAGCGCTTGCGCCATTTCTGTCCGGAATTTCCGTATTCCGTTTCTTCGATTTTCTTCCCTTCCGGGCTGTAGATGGTCTGGTGGTCCAGGATGCGGGCTTTGGTCTTGACGTCCGTATTCCACTCCTTGATGACCAGGTTTTTCTTGTTCAGGCGTGCAGGCTCCTGCGCCCGGGCGGACGGCAGGGAAAAGCACAACGCGCAAAGCAGCAGGAAAATGGCAGGTTTCATAGTACCACGCGGTTATGGCGCCGGTTATTACCAGCGCGGGGAAGATGTGAAGGGAGAAATGCTGACCGTGCTGCCACCGCTGACCGTTCCGGGGATGTATCCGGAGCCGTCGAACACCGTCCCGCCTTCGCCCGCCGTAATGCCGGACTTGAGCGAAAGGGCGCTTCCGCGGGCATAGAGGAACATGGTCGAATTGCCGCTGGATGGAGGCGTCATAAAAGCGATGGCGGCAGAGCCCGTGCTGTCGTAAAGCGCATGCCAGGAAGCTCTACTCCAGCTTGTGGTTGAATAGGCCGAGTTTGTTATGTACGAACCGGACTCGATACCGCCAATCGCTACGACGTATCCTCCTTCTATGTGGAGCGCAAAACGCTGCTCCGTATTGGCATCGAGGGCGACCTCGGGCGCTCCCTTCGTTGACACTGCATACACCACTCCGCCCTTGATGTAGAGGTCGCCGTTTGCATCGATGCCGTCATTTCCTGCAGAATATCCGCATACGTAACCACCGGATATCGTCAGCGTGCTGGCGGCATTGATGCCGTCGTCGGATGCGGAATATCCGTACACCACACCGCCGCTGATTTCCAGCGTGGCTTTCGTCTCCAGGGCTTCATGGCTCTGGGCTTTGAGCGTCAGTTCCCCGCCCGTCACGACGATTTTGCCGTCGAACTTGATGCCCTTGGCCGCTTTGGAATTGCTGGTAGCCGCGGCTGCTGCCCGGGGCTTGGGAGGTGGATTGTTGCCGCCCCCCGGATTGCCTCCGCCAGGGTTACCGCCGCCCGGGTTGCCGCCCCCCCCGCTTGTCCCGTAGTTGGAGCCGCTCACCGCAACGCTCACGGTCCCACCGGAAAAATATCCGGCGCCGTTTCCGCTGATGCCTTTCCCCCCCTGACCGGAGTTGGTCACGGTGAGGGATCCGTCTTTCATATAAAAATCACCGTCTGCCTTGATGCCGGCAGAACCGGTGAGTTCGCCGTCCACCGTCGCCACGCCGCCCGAGACGGAAATGGTCGTGGAGCCGCCGTCGAATATCACTTTCCCGTCCGAAGACATGCCCTTTTTCGCCGCTGCGGAAACGGAAATGGAGAGGGAACCGCCGGAAACCCGGAGGGAATCCTTGCCACGTATGCCATGCCCGGCGGACGCCGAGACGCTGACCGAAGGAGAAGACATGAAACGGACATAGTCATCGGAGGTGATGCCCGCCTTGCCCACAGCCTCCACGGAAAGCGAACCGGGACCGCAGAAAACCAACTGCCCCTCGCTGAAAAAGGCGGCTTTCAGGTCTTCATCGCCAGCCAGGCTCTCGTCGGGATATTGCCCGGCATCGTTCAAACGCCCGTCGGTGAGGCGGGACGTCTCGCGCACGAAGACGAAGGTGCGTTTCTTGCTCTGGTTGTTGATGGCGGCGCCGCCCGGATTGGTCAGGTTGAGCCCGTCCAGTACGAGGGCCTGCTTGTTGGTGCTGTAGAGTTTGAAAAAACCGTCGGGACATTCGCCGCGGAGTTCATATATGACCTGTTCGTCAAAGCCGGTGTTGTCCACCGTCACGTCGCCCCCGCTGACGGAGACAATCCCGTTTTCATCGCCCTCTACACTGACGGAAGTTCCCGACCACGTGACGGTGACGGTACGCGCAAACTTGGTACGGGCGATATTGTCGTCGGATTCTTCCGCATCTCCGGCATCCAGGACGCCGCCGCCCCGCTCGCCCGCCTGGGAAACCAGCAGGCGCGAGGAATCATGCTCACTGACAATGGTCACGCGCGCGGAACGGGCCCGTCCCGTGTTGGGCGCCACCTGCAGGGACAACTCGTCCCCGGCATTTCCCTCCGTTGCGCCCAAGGTAATCCACGAAGCGGAAACGGAGGCCGTCCACGCAGCGGAAGACAGGACGGTGACGGAAGAACCGCCGCCGTTCTCTTCCACGGATACCCGGTAGGCAGACAGCGGAAGCGTGTCCGCGTCGCCCGCAACGGCAGTATCGTCGGTGGTGATTTTGTCGCTTGTGCATCCCGCTGCGGCAATCAGCAGGAACGACCACAGGATGGCATGTACTGTTGTTTTCATATGCATTCGGCCTTTCTTTTCCAAAAATAGGCAAATCCTGCATAAAACAGACAAAAATTCAGTGAACGGGGATTTTTTCATCACAAAAGCACCGGAGCTTTTGTCCGAATTCATTATTTTTGCACTGGTATGAAACTTTTCCGCACACAGGAGAAAAAGGAGAACTGGCTCTATCTCGCCGTCTGGGTGTTCGCATTTGCCTTTTTGGCGGGGCGGATTGCCGCTGAGTGCATTGCCCGGAAAGAGCAGGGCATTGACATGGCGGCCATCTGGATTTCATGGGGCGGGCTCCTGCCTTTCTTCCTGTTGTTCCTGGTTCACAATTTCCTGCTGGCGCCGATGCTGCTCTATGACAAGAAGGCCGGGCGTTATGTGGCCGGGGTTATCCTGGCCCTCGCCCTGTTCGGTACCAGCATCATTGTCTTGCATCCCGGTTTTGACCGACGACCGATGCATGAATTGCACCACGGCCCGCACCACCATGAAGGGCAGGACGGGCACGGGCATCCGCATCACGGCGGGAAACACGGGCCGCACCATCATGGTCCCCACGACCACCATCTCCAGCAAGGAGACGCGCCCGGGGAGGCCCGTCCAATGTCCCCGCAGGTGCTGCGGATTCTGCTGGGCGTCCTGCTGGTCAGTGCCAACCTGGGATGCAAATACTACTTCCATTCCACCCGCGAGCGCCTGCGGCTCCAACACTTGGAAAACGAGAACCTGCAACACCATCTGGATGCGCTCCGGTACCAGATCAATCCGCATTTTCTGATGAATACACTCAACAACATCCATGCGCTGGTGGACATCGAGCCGGAAAAGGCCAAGACCAGCATCGTGGAGTTGTCCAAAATCATGCGGCATATCCTGTATGATTGCGACCGACCGTCGATACCGCTTTCGGAGGAAATGGATTTCCTGGAGAATTACACGGCCCTGATGCGTATCCGCTATTCCGATGAGGTTTCCATCTCCCTGACGCGTCCGGAAGAGTTCCGAGACGCGGAAGTGCCGCCCCTCGTGTTTGCTTCCATCGTGGAGAACGCATTTATACACGGCGAGTTGCAGGGACCGGAAAGCTTCATTCACATAAGCATTTCCATAGAAGAACATGCCATTGTTTTCCGTTGTGCCAACAGCCGTCCCGAAATCTCCCGACACCAGGGCGGCATCGGCCACGCCAATATCCGCAAACGGCTGGAACTTCTGTACGGAGAGCGCTATACCTTCCATATCGAGGAAACACCTGCCCGTTATGACGTCCTGCTGGTTATCCCCACCCAAATTCCCGAAGCCGCATGATTCCCGTTCTGGCCATTGATGACGAACCCCTTGCGCTCCAGCAACTGGAACGCTATATCGCCCAAGTTCCGTATCTGGAACTCGTCGGCTCGTGCAGCCATGTGCGGGAAGCGGAAAAAATCCTGGCGGAGCGGCCCGTCGGGGCGGTTTTTCTGGATATCAACATGCCGGAGTGCTCCGGGCTGGATTGGGTACGGGAACTGGACAAGGCGCCCCTTGTCGTATTTACGACGGCCTATTCCCGTTATGCCGTGGAGGGATTTCGTGTCAATGCCGTGGACTATTTGCTCAAACCGTTCAGTTTCAAGGAATTTTCTGAAGCGGCGGAAAAAGTGAGGGTCCGGTACGGACAGGCCCGGCAGGAAGCTTCTGCCGCGGCGCCCAAGCCGGCAGGAGAAACTTCGCAGGCGGTGTTTTTCAGGACGGAACGCCGCAGTGTCCGGGTGCTGCTGGACGATATCCGCTATATCGAAGGCATGGGCGAATATGCCAAAATCCACCGGCGCGACGACCCGTCGCCGCTGCTGGTACTGGTCCGGCTCAAACAACTGGAAGAAAAACTGCCTGCCGGATGCTTTCTCCGCATCCACCGTTCCTACATCATCCCTGTCAAAAAACTGAAAGAGGCGGGGAAGGACGAGGTGTTGCTGGAAGACGGAACGGCGCTGCCCATCGGGGAGCATTACCACCAGGACCTGAAGGCTTATCTGGGCAAACGCATGCTCGGATAAGGGCCTTATCCTTTCTTTTCCTTGTATAGGAAACGCTTGATTTTCAAGGTAGCCGTTTTGGCGAAGGGACGTTTTTCCACCTCAACTTTCCGGATGCGGCTGTTGCGGTTTACATGTGCATTCACGAAGTCGAGGATATCCTGCTTGCGCCGCTCCAGGTCTTCGACGAACCGGTCTTCATTTTCGTAGTTCCAGTCCAGCACGTTGTCGTTGAAATGGACGAGGGCCACCAGCTGCCCGTCCCGTTCCACGACCAGGGATTCGCTGATGTCCTGAAGCGTATTGAGCACGCTTTCAATTTCCTCCGGATAGATGTTTTCCCCGGACGGCCCGATGATGACACTGCCGATGCGCCCCTTGACGGCATAGCGCCCCCGTTTGTCCATACAGGCCAAATCGCCCGTCCGCAGCCAGCCGTCGGCAGAAAGGACGGTCTGCGTGCGCTTGTAATCCTTGTAGTAGCCGCGCATCACGTTGTCTCCCCTGACAACGATTTCCCCCTCTCCGGTGGCGGGGTTCACGTTTTCCAGCCGGATGGAGACCCCGTGGGCAGCCACGCCCGTCGTCCCGACGAAGGTCTTGCCGGGGCTCGCGTTGCAAATCAGGGGTGCGGTTTCCGTCAGGCCGTAGCCGATGGCGTACGGGAAGCCGGAACGCTTGAGGAAACGTTCCACTTCTTCGTCCAGTTTCGCGCCGCCGATGCCGAAGAATTTGAGCCGCCCGCCGAATGTCTTTCTAAGCCGCAGGCCTACCAGCCGGCAGAGCAGCCAGGGACTGCATTTTTGCAGAAGGGTCAGGAACCGGCTTTTTTCAATGATGGGCACAATGCCCGAGCGGTAGATTTTCTCGATAACCAACGGTACGGAAAGCATCAGGCTGGGCCGGATTTTCCGCAGCGAGGGAACGAGGATGGACGGGGTCGGGGGTCTGTTCAGGTAATAGACCAGGGCGCCCACCGAAAAGGGATACAGCATCCCGATGCTCATTTCGTAGGTATGGGCGAGGGGGAGGATGGACAGGAAGACATCCCGCCGGTGGGCGTGCTGGGCATGCCACGCGGCCAGGATGTTCGCGCAGAAATTGCGGTGGCTGAGCATCACCCCTTTGGCCGCCCCCGTCGTACCGGAGGTGTAAATGACGCAGGCGAGGTCGTCGGGCAGGGGACTGGCGATTTCACCGTCACAGGTGTAGGCGTCGTCGTGGGCCTGCAAAATGGACAAATCGTCCGTTGCGATGACGATATGCATCCGGGAAAGGATGTGCGCAGGTACCTTTTCGTACAGGCGCCGGGATACGAAAAGCGCCTTGGCGTCCGAATGGACAAGGATATTGGTGATTTCGTTTTCGGACAGTTCCGTCAGCATGGGCACGGCTATGCGCCCAAAGGCCACCGTCGCAAAAAAGGCCACGCCCCAGTTCGGCATGTTCTGTGAGAGAATCGCCACCTTGTCGTTTTTGCTGACGCCGAAATTCGACAGCAGGCGGGACAGGCTGCGTGCGGCTTCTCCCGCTTCGGCGTAACGATACCGGATGCCGCTGTCCACCAGACCGAATGCGGGGCGGGCGGCGTATTTGTCCACCGCATAGATGAACATGTCCGCAAGGGTTTGAAAATCGTGGCGCATCCGTTTTTCAGTGTGTTACATAACGTTCAGGATGTTTCCCGACCAGATGTTTCTGCTCGTATAGCGCCTGTATCCGCTGCATGTCCGCACGCGCGTCATCCGTCAGTTCCACACGCTCGCCCCGGCCGACCCGCTTGGTCTTCCAGTCGAAATACCCCATATATACCGGGACCCCGGCCTGCCGCGCAATGAAATGGAATCCGGTTTTCCAATGCCGGACCGGCTTGCGCGTCCCTTCCGGGGCAATGGCGAGGTGGAAGACCTTGGCCGATTCCATTTCCCGGATGACACTGCGGACGAGCTTCGTGGGGCTGCTCCGGTCCACGGGAATGGCGCCCATCGCCCGCAGCAGCCAGCCGACCGGCGGAAAGAAAAATTCTTTCTTGACCATGCATTTCGCTTCTCCGCCAATGGACGCATAATACAGCCATGAGACAAAGAAATCCCAAACCGTCGTGTGGGGAACGCCCAGAATGATACATTTGTCCTCCGGAGGGAGCGGCTCCACCGCAGTCCACCCGAAGACCCGCAGGATGCCCCTGCAAATTTTCGCCTTGCAACTCATCCGTTCAGTTCGTTTGTGAAAGACAAATATAGCTATTTCCCGGAATCCGCCTTGCTTTTTCCCAAAGTTCTTTCCTGTTTTTGCGTACCCTGTCCGGGAAACGGCTGCCTGGGCCGCATGTGCGCGGCTCAAAGGCAGAAAAAAGCGCTCAGGCGGCGACTCCTGGCGGGGCGCATCGCCGGTGCGACCGGCGCGACCCCCGGGGCGGCCACGTGCGTCCGTTCCGAAATGCCGGCGCACAGTCCGGCGTTGGAGAGGCGGCGCAGGACAAGCTGCTCAAACTCCTCTTCCCTGATTTTCCGCGTGAAATGGAGATTCAGTTTCCCGTTCCAGCTGACACAGGAGCAAGACCCGGAGCGGCGGCGGGAGCGGCCCAGCACGAAATCCAAATCCCGGACATGGGCGGCCATTTCGGGGGGCAGTTCGATGTTCCCGATATTGGAAAAGGTGTAGGTGGCATAGTTGTCGCCTTTCAGCCAATTGATGAAATTGATGACGGGGCGTTTGACGAAAACCGGGATGCAGCGGATGGCGAGGTTGTCTTCCAGCGCGACATTGGCGGCAATCCGCGTGACGAGGCGCTGCGGCTGGGTATAGAGCCGCTTCTGGAACTTGACGTCCCGGAGTGCGTCCGCAAAAGGAATGGCGCCGTTCCGCATGTCCAGCCCGAGATAGACATAGGAAGAGAAATTCCGCAACGTGTGGCGTCCGAATACGGGACGCAGGTTGACCGGCAGTTCGATGCGCAGGAAGGGACGAGGGCGCGGGCCGCTGCGGGCGCGTAGTTCCTGCAAGGCGTCCAACAGCACGGCGGACAGGTATTCGGTCACCGTGCAGTCGTGTACGCAGGCCTGTTCCTGCAGCCCTTCCAGCGGAATGCCCGCCCGGAGGTCGTGCAGCACGCCGGGCGCTTCTTCCGTACCGGGGACATGCCAGGCGGCACGTTCCTTGTCCAAAGCCCCTTTGCGTCCGGAAAAATGGTCGAAGCCGTCTTCCCACTCTTCCGGGGTCGGGTCTCCGGCGGGGTCAAGAATCCATTTGCCGCAGGGAATGGCCACGCCATGGCAGCGGCGCAGGTATTCCGCCGACAGGCTGAGCAGGAAAGTCATCGCCCCGGTGCCGTCCGTCAGGGCGTGGAAGACATCCAGGTCGATGCGCGCCCCCTCGTAGCCGATGCGGAAGAGGTATCCCCCGTCCCGGGCGGTGTCCAGGGGCTGGAGCGGGATGGCCGGAAGGGGCTGCGGGGCATTTTCCAGCCGGCGGAGATACCACCAGAAAAGCCCTTTTTGCACGGTGAAACGGAAACTGGGGAAACGCCGGAGCATGGCCTGCAGGGCGGCGGACAAGGTGTCCGGCCGGATATCTTCGTCCAAGGTGACGGACATGCGGAACATCGCCGCGTACTTGCGAGTACGGCAGGACGGGTAGATGATGGCGGCGTTGTCCAGACGGGTCCAATCGGGAATGTTCATCGTTTTCATGTTTGGGCGGGTAAATCCCGCGGGGTTTCGGTTGCAAAAGTAGGGAGGGATACCCGACCGGGGAAACATGGGGGACAGGCAGGCGAAAAATGTGATGAAAATCGGTGTTTTGTGACGAAAATGGCCGTTTTTGTGACAAAATGAAAATTGTATTATTTTTGTCACAACAAAAATTGTGACGAAATGTTCCGTTATCCGATATCCCTGCACCGGTTTTTCCCGAATTTCCTCTATGTGCTTGCCATGCCGCTCTTTTTCCTGTTCAGCGCCCTGCTGTACGAGCCGGCGGGACTGGAAGGTCTGCTGGGCGCGGGGGAAGGCATCTCACGGGTGCAGGACGTCCGGTCTTTCAACCTCGTGATGACGGCCACCATCCTGCTGGGAAGCATGCTGCTGACGCGCCTGCCGTTCTATTTCCTGCGCAAGACGCTGCGGATGGGCCTCGGCAAATATACGCTCTGGTGTTTGGGCGAACTGTTGCTGCTGTCTGCTTTCGCCGCCCTGTACCTGACGCTGATGGCTCGCGGGGGACATGGCTATTTTTACTACCTCGCCCGCTGCGCTTCGTGCCTGTTGTCGCTGCTGGCATATCCCTACCTGATTCTCACCTTGTTCTGGGGCTGGCATGACGCAGCCTGCACGGAGCCGCTTTCCGAAGGGGCACGCCTGCGTTTTCACGACAGCCGCCACCAGTTGAAATTCATCACCACCGCCGCCGCCATATTGTATATCGAGGCCAACGAGAACTATATCCTGATTCATTATCTGGAAAACGGGCTGGAAAAAACCTGCCAGATCCGGAACTCGATGAAAAACGTGGAGCCGCTCTGCGCGCAGGCCGGGTTTGTCCGCACGCACCGGCGTTTCATCGTGAACCCTGCCCACATCAAAAGCATCCGGCGGGACGAAAGCGGCATACACATGGCGGAACTCGGCGCGCCGGAAGGCGGAAAAATACCCGTTTCCAAGACTTATTATGAGGCATTGGCCGCTTGTCTGTAAGATGGCTTGCAGTTTTTTTCGCGCCCCTATTGGATTTTCATTTCTTTTTTCTACATTTGCAACCGGCTATGACACATCGCGCAAACATATCCGCGTCTTTTTTCTGGTGGTGGCTGAACGGAATTCCCGGTCAGTCTTCATGCGTTGTGCAATAAATCCGACACATATTTTATTACCAACAACGAGGCTGCCCGGACAAGGCGGTCTTTATTTTTATCATCCAAAATTTTTATGAAACAGAAAAGATTCATTCTCCCGGAGTCCGAGATTCCGACCCGCTGGTACAACATCCAGGCGGAAATGAAGAACAAACCGATGCCGATGCTGCATCCGGGCACGAAACAGCCCCTGAAGGCCGAAGACCTCTTCCCCATCTTCTGTGAGGAATGTTCCCGGCAGGAAGTCAATACGACGGATGCGTGGATTGACATCCCCGAGGAAGTACGGGAGAAATACGCCTACTACCGCTGTACGCCGCTGGTGCGCGCCTACGGACTGGAAAAGGCGCTGGACACGCCCGCACATATCTATTTCAAGAACGAGAGCGTCAGCCCCGTGGGGTCGCACAAGCTCAATTCCGCCCTGGCCCAGGCCTATTACTGCAAGCAGGAAGGCATCACGAACATCACCACCGAGACGGGTGCCGGCCAGTGGGGCGCCGCCCTTTCCTACGCCGCCCGCGTGTTCGGTATCGAATGTGCCGTCTATCAGGTGAAAATCAGCTATGAGCAGAAGCCTTACCGGCGGAGCATCATGCAGGTATTCGGCGCCCAGGTGACCCCTTCCCCGTCGATGTCCACCCGCGCGGGCAAGGATATCCTGACGGCCAATCCGACCTGCCAGGGCTCGCTCGGCACCGCCATTTCCGAAGCGGTCGAGCTGGCGCAGATGACCCCGAACTGCAAATATACCCTCGGTTCCGTGCTGAACCATGTTTCCCTGCACCAGACCGTCATCGGCCTCGAAGCGGAGAAACAGATGGCCATGGCCGGGGAGTATCCCGATGTCGTCATCGCCTGCTTCGGCGGCGGCTCGAACTTCAGCGGCATCGCGTTCCCGTTCATGCGGCACAAGATTCTGGAGGGCAAGAACACCCGCTTCATCGCAGCGGAGCCTGCCAGCTGCCCGAAGCTGACCCAGGGCAAGTTCGAGTATGACTTCGGCGACGAGGCCGGTTACACCCCGCTCCTGCCGATGTTCACCCTCGGCCACAAGTTCCAGCCGGCTCTCATCCATGCGGGCGGTCTGCGCTACCATGGTGCGGGCGTCATCGTGTCCCAGTTGCTCAAGGACGGGCTGATGGAAGCCGTGGACATCGAGCAGCTGGAGACCTTCGCCGCCGGTTGCCTCTTCGCCAAGGCGGAAGGCATCATCCCGGCGCCCGAGTCCTGCCACGCCATCGCCGCCACCATCCGGGAGGCGCAGAAGTGCAAGGAAAGCGGAGAAGAGAAAGTCATCCTCTTCAACCTCTCCGGCCACGGCCTCGTGGACATGAGTGCCTACGACCAGTACCTCGCCGGCGCGCTGGTATAAACAAACGAAAAAGCCCCACCTGCCTCACGGCCCGTCGCCTTGCCCCTTTCCGGGCAAGCGCCGCCGCGGGGCAGGTTTCTCCAACCCTGCGCCCCATCATGTTGCATCTTTTTGCCGGAACTTCGTTCCTCTGTTCCTCTGGTTTCTCAACCCCCGCTGACGCGACCTTTTTGACGGGGCTCTGCCCCGTCAAATATGCTCTACTTCCGGATGCAGCGTCACACCGAAGCGCTCGCGCACCCCGTCGATGATGCGCTGTTCCAGCCGCAAAACGTCCTCCGGCGTAGCCGAGCCACTGGCATTAACGATTACCAGCGGTTGTTTTTCATATACTTCCGCGCCGCCTTCGCGGACACCCTTGAAACCGCAGCGGTCAATCATCCACGCAGCCGGGACTTTGATGAATCCGCCGGGCAGGATAAAATGGGGCACTTCAGGAAAGGCCTCGGCAATCCGGGCAAAAGACAGGGCATCCATGACCGGATTCTTGAAGAAAGACCCCGCAGACCCCAGGTCCGCAGGGTCCGGCAGTTTTTCCCGCCGGATGCGGATGACCGCTTCCCGGACGTCCGCCGGCGAAGACGGCTGCAAATTTTCGAGCCCTTTGTAACCGAGTTTCGGGGCGGGTTTGCGTTGCAGGCGGAACAGGACGGAGGTGACGATATACCGGCCCGCCGTTTCCTTAAACAGGGATTCCCGGTAGCCATATCCGCATTCCCCGACGGAAAACTTGCACTTCTTGCGTGTTTGCGTGTCGTAACACACCACCCCGGAGAGGATGTCCTTGATTTCCACACCATAGGCCCCGATATTCTGTACGGCAGCCGCTCCGACTTCCCCGGGAATCAGCGACAGGTTTTCCGCCCCCCAAAGCCCGTGGCGGCAGGTTTCTTCCACAAAACGGTCCCAGCGGAGGCCGGCACCGGCCACAACGGGAACTTCGTCCAGTCCCATGTCCACATATTTCAGTGCGGTCATGCGGGCGTGCAGGAGCGTTCCCGGAAAATCACCGGTAAACAGCAGGTTGCTGCCTTCCCCGATATGGCGTACCGGTTGCGGGAGAGCGTCGAAATCCAGTTGCGCCAATTCGTCGGCGCTGTCATATTCGATAAAGCAGGCACAGGAAACCGGCATCCGGAACGTATTGTGTCCCAGCAGGCTGTAATGGTCGTATCTATTCATCTGCGTGCAAGGTTTGCAGGGTTTTCCTGGCGGCGGCGACATCGTGTACGCGCAGCATGTCTGCGCCGTGGCGGACGGCCTGCGCATGAAGTTCTTCCGTCCGGTTGCGTCCTGTCCGCCGGACAATGGTGAATCGCTTGTCCGCCAACGCCGCCAGCACCGGCTTGCCGAAGCGCCGGAACAGGTTGAGATGGCTGAGCAGTTCCAAGTTCTGGCTGCGCGTCTTGGCGAAGCCAAAGCCCGGGTCGAGAATCCAGTTCCGGACACCCGCTTCCGCAGCAGCTTCCCCGAAATCCTGGAAATACTGGAGCACCGCTTCGACGACACCGCTGCCTTGTCCGTCCGACGCCCATGAATAATCCGTCAGGGTGTCCATCGTCTCCGGTGTCCCACGTTTGTGCATGGCGATATAGGGAAGGCCCAGCCCTCCAACAGTCAGCAGCATGCCCGGGTCGTCCTCGCCCGCAGATATGTCATTGACAATCAGCGGACCTATCGTTTCGTAGGAACGGCGCACGATTTCTGCGCGGACCGTGTCGATGGAAAAGCGCGGAAGTGCCGATGGGGCGTAAAACGGAATCTCCGTCTTGGAAAGAGCCTGCAGGACCGGGGAGAGACGTTTCCATTCTTCTTCCAAGGAGACAGGGGCGGCGCCGGGGCGCGTAGAGACGGCGCCGATATCGATGATATCCGCGCCGTCAGCCGCCATCCTGCGGATGCGGCCCAGGGCCTGCGGCCCTTCCACGCGGCTCGGCGCATAGAACGAATCTCCATTGAGATTCACGATACCCATAATCTGTACCATCTCGCTTCTGCTTTATCGGGGAACGGCGTCCCGCACAAAAATAATCATTTTGTACGAAAAACATTGCGGGGGACCTGCATCCGCCTTCCGGCCCCGGAGCAACGGAAAAACCAGGCAAATGTTTGTACGCTGCAACTTCTAAGAAAAGAGGAAGGCGGAGACCAGAACGGAGCTTTCCCGCACGGGGATATCGGTTTTCCGTGCCAAGGTATGCAACCGCGCAGCGGCGGGCCAGTGCTGTAACAAGGCGCGTCGCAACGCGCCCGGCGGAGGGCGGGACGGAGCTTGCAAAGCAAGCGATGTCGGTAGCCCGGGAGCCGCAGGGACATTACGGGGCAGCGCCCCGTCAAAAAGGTCGCGACAGCGGGGGTTGAAAAGTCTGGCGGACACCAGTCCGCCGCGGGGACGTTACGGGGCAGCGCCCCGTCAAAAAGTTGTAAAGATAACCACATTCTACAGGGTATCCAGAGAAAAGGACTGCACAAGCAGGTGGATGGTTTGAAAAACATACAACTGGAGCCTTCTGGCGACCGAAAGGGGTTTGGGGAAAACCTTTCCCCATAAATATCAACGGGACAAAGATAACCACGCACAACCGGGCATCGGAGGAATCAGGTTCAATATATCACACACAATGGTTTGAAAAACTTCCGCTTTGGGAGCCTTCTGGCGACCGAAAGGGGTTTGGGGAAAACCTTTCCCCATAAATATCGACAGGACAAAGATAACCGCGCACAACCGGGTATCGGAGGAATCAGGTGCAACATATCACACACAATGGTTTGAAAAACTTCCGCTTTTGGAGCCTTCCGGCGACCGAAAGGGGTTTGGGGAAAATCTTTCCCCATAAATATCAACGGGACAAAGATAACCACGCACAACCGGGCATCGGAGGAATCAGGTTCAATATATCACACACAATGGTTTGAAAAACTTCCGCTTT
>JAGAFI010000166.1 GCA_017612675.1 Bacteroidales bacterium | reverse complement strand
CATGTCACGCACTGGTTCCAACCTCTGACTGAAGGCACGGCTGAGAAGCATGACTCCCTGATTGAATATGACGGCAAAGGTGGAGTGATAGAGAAATTCGATGGGAAGTCCCTCGCCCAGCAGGAGCCGGATGCCTCGTCCGTCCCCAACGGGGGCATCAGGGCCACTTTCGAGGCCAGGGGGTACACAGCATGGGATCCCACATCACCGGTTTTCATCATGGACGATACTCTTTGTATTCCCACGGTGTTCATCTCCTACACCGGAGAGGCCCTGGACTACAAGACTCCGCTCAAGAAAGCTCTCAAAGCCGTATCCGACGCTGCGGTTCCCATCTGCAAACTCTTCGACCCCGCCGTTTCCAAGGTGCATTCCTATCTCGGCTGGGAGCAGGAATATTTCCTCGTCGATGAAGAGCTCTGCGCCGCCCGCCCGGACCTGATGCTCACCGGACGCACCATCCTCGGCCATGCTTCCTCGAAAAACCAGCAGCTGGAAGACCACTATTTCGCGGCCATTCCCACGCGGGTTTCCGCGTTCATGCGCGATTTGGAAGCGGAAGGCTACCGCCTCGGCGTCCCCCTCAAGACCCGGCACAACGAAGTGGCGCCCAACCAGTTCGAACTGGCGCCCATCTTCGGGGAAGCCAACCTCGCCAACGACCAGAACCAGCTCATCATGAACTTGATGAACAAGCTCGCCCACAAGCACGGATTCGTCGCCCTGCTGCACGAAAAACCGTTTGACGGGGTCAACGGTTCCGGCAAGCACAACAACTGGTCGCTCGGGACGGATACCGGCACGATGCTGCTCGCCCCCGGCAAGGATGCCAAGGGGAACCTGCAATTCGTCACGTTCTTCGTCAATGTCCTCGCCGCCGTCCAGAAGCACAATGCCCTGCTGAAGGCGTCCATCGCCTCGGCGACCAACGCCCACCGGCTCGGGGCAAACGAAGCGCCCCCCGCCATCGTCTCCGCGTTCCTCGGCAAGACCATGACCGAAGTCCTGACCAAACTGCGGGACTGCCCGTCCGACGTGCCCATCGAGATTGCCGGAAAGAAAGGCACGTCCGTGGGCATCGTGGAAATCCCGCAGATTTTCGTGGACAACACGGACCGCAACCGCACCTCCCCGTTTGCATTCACGGGCAACCGCTTCGAGTTCCGCGCCGTAGGTTCCAGCGCCAACTGTGCCGGGCCGATGACGGTCCTCAGCGCGGCGGTGGCCGAACAGCTGCTGCATTTCAAGCAGGACCTGGACAAGGAACTTGCCGCCGGCAAGTGTTTGCAGGTGGCCGTCATGGATACCCTGAAGCCGCTCATCCGGAGCGTACTGGGCACGATTTGCTTCGAAGGGAACGGCTACAGCAAGGCGTGGCAGGAAGAAGCGAAGCGCCGCGGCCTGGACACCGAAACGAGCGTGCCGGAAATGTTCAAGGCGTTCACCACGCCGCAATCCGTGGAGATGTTCACGTCCCTGGGCATCCATTCCCGCCGGGAACTGGAAGCCCGCAACGAGGTCAAGTGGGACATGTACGCCAAGAAAATCCAGATTGAAGCCCGGATTATGAGCCGGCTGGCGACCAACCACATCGTACCCGCCGCCCTCAACTACCAGACGCGGCTGCTGAAAAACGCCGCCCTGATGAAAGAACTGTACCCGGAGCAATACCGGGAAATGGCCGCGGCCAGCCTCGCCGCCATCGAGAAGATTTCCGCCCTCGTGTCTGAAGTGCGGGACAAGGTCGGGCGCATGATGGAAGCCCGCAAGACAGCCAACGCCATCGAGAACGAATACGAGAAAGCCGTTGCTTACCACGACATCGCGGAGAGTCTCTTTGCCATCCGCCGCCCCATCGACAAGCTGGAAGAAATCGTGGACAACGAGCTCTGGCCGCTGCCCAAATACCGGGAATTGCTGTTCATCAACTAAGGGACACCTGGCTTGCAGGAATTCAGACTGATTGCGAAAATCCGGGAGCTGTTTCCCACCCCCGCGGGGATGACGGGCATCGGCGACGATTGCGCCATCCTGCCGCAAGGGGACGGGCAGGATTTGCTGGTGAGCACGGACCTGCTGGTGGAGGGGGTCCATTTCCTGCGCGACGGCATCGCGCCGTTTGATTTGGGCTGGAAGACCGCTGCCGTCAACCTCAGCGACATCGCGGCGATGGGCGGACAGCCCGTCGCCACGTTCCTCTGTTCCGCCCTGTGCGGAGACTTGCCCGCCGGCTGGATGCTTTCTTTCCTGGAAGGGTACAAGGCCGTCTCCGAGCGCTTCGGGGCGGCGCTGCTGGGGGGAGACACCTCCCGTTCCCTGAGCCAGCTTTGTTTTAACGTGACCGTCCTGGGACGGTGCCCCTCCAACCGTGCCGTCCGCAGGAACGCCGCATGGCCCGGCGACCGGATCTGCGTCACCGGTTTCCTCGGCGACAGTGCTGCAGGGCTGAAAAGTATCTTGGCGGGCCTGGCTGAAACACCGCTCGTACAGCGCCTGCGCACACGGCACACGCGCCCATTTCCCCGGGTAGAAGAGGGACTTTCCCTTGCCGGCATGCCAGGTATCGGTGCCATGATGGACATTTCGGACGGCGTGGCCGCCGACCTGCCGCACATCCTGGAGGAATCCGGGACGGGCGCCGTGGTGGACACCACCAGCCTGCCCCTGTCGGACGAGTTGCGGGCCCTCTGCACCGCCGAAGGCTGGGACGCCGTGGAACTTGCCCTCTGCGGCGGCGAAGACTATGAATTGCTCTTCACCTGCCGTCCGGACGCCCGCATCCCCGTCCCCCACCAGGTCATCGGGGAAATCGTGCCGGGAAACGGCATCCGCTGGGAAGGAAGCGACAGGGATTTCGCCGGATTTGAACACAAGTTTGGAAAATAAATCGTACCTTGCGGGGAAATATCGTCCGCGTATGAAAACATTTGTCTGCCTGTTTTTGGCGGCCCTTGTGTGCCTGCCTGCGGGTGCCCGCAAAAAGGAGAATCCGATGAAATCGACGGGAATGCGTTATATCGAGACGCATTTTCAGGAATATGACGCCCTGCAGAAGCGCATTCACGGCTATGCCGAACTGGGATACCTGGAATACAAGAGTTCGAAAGAACTGGCCGACCACCTGGCCGCAAACGGGTTTCAGGTAGAAATGGGCGTGGCGGAAATCCCCACCGCCTTCGTCGCCACCTTCGGCTCCGGCTCCCCCGTGGTGGGCCTGCTCGGAGAATTCGATGCCCTGCCCGGGATGTCGCAGGACACCTGCGCGTACAAATGCCCGCGTGTGGCAGGCGCACCCGGCCACGGTTGCGGCCACAACCTGCTGGGCACCGGCCCGTGCGCGGCGGCGGTCGCCATTTCCAAATGGCTGGCGGAAGGCCATACGGGGACGGTCAAGTATTTCGGCTGCCCGGCGGAAGAGGGCGGCGGCGGCAAGTCCTATATGGCAAAAGCCGGCTGCTTCAACGGCTGTGACGTGATGCTGGACTGGCATCCGGCCTCTGAAAATTCCGTCATGCTGACCCCGGGGCTGGCCAACGTGCGCGTCAATTTCACCTTTCACGGGAAAGCGGCCCACGCCAGCGGCGCCCCCTGGAACGGACGCTCGGCCCTCGATGCCGTAGAGGCCTTCAATTACATGATGAACCTGATGCGCGAGCACGTACGTCCGGAAACCCGCATCCATTATATCATCTCCAACGGCGGCAAGGCGCCGAACACGGTTCCCGACGAGGCGCAGGCGGTCTATTACCTGCGCTGCGCGAAAGGCAGCGAAGTGCTCGCCCTGCTGGAACGGGCCGTCAAGGCGGCGGAAGGGGCCGCCATGGGAACAGGCACGACGATGCGCTACGAAGTGGTGAACGGCAATTATGAACGCCTGCTCAACCACCGGCTCTCCGAAGTATATCTCAAAAACCTCCGGCTGGTCGGCGGGGTCATCCTCGATGCGCGTGAAAAAGCGTTCTGCGCCGAGGTCCTGCGCAATTCCGGCAAAGAAGCCGATTTGTCCAATTTCGAGCGGATTCCGGACGCCCTCGCCCCGGCACAGGCCAGCGGCACGTCCAGCGACGTGGGCAATGTCAGCCAGCTGGTGCCGCTCGCCAAACTGACCGTGACGACCAATGTCAAGGACGCCGGCGTGCATTGCTGGCAACAGACCGCCGTCGGCGGCACGACGGTGGGCACCAAGGCGGCGCTGAACGTGGCACGTATCCAGTACCTGACGGCGCTCGACATTTTCACGAGCCCCGGACTGGTCAAAGAAATCTGGCAGGAGTATTACAGCGTACAGGGACATGACTTCCGCTATGTCCCCCTGATGGGCGACCGCAAACCGCCGTTGGACTACAGCAAATAACGCTCCATGGACGGCCCGAAGACCGCAAAAATCGGACAGATGTTCGATGCGATTGCCCCCGGCTACGACCGCCTCAACCACCTGCTTTCCATCGGTACAGACCGTTCCTGGCGGCGGCGTGCCCTGCGGGAAATCATCACGACGGAGCATCCGCAAGCCATTCTGGACCTGGCCTGCGGCACCGGCGATTTCAGCATCGCCATTGCGGAAAAGGCACATCCAGACACCCGGATTGACGCGGTGGATTTGTCGGAAGGCATGCTGCATGTCATGCGGGAGAAACTGGCAGCACGGGGACTTGCCGCCCGGATTTGCCCCCTGCAGGGCAACGGGGAAGCGCTGCCTTTCCCGGACAACCGCTTCGACCGGGTCACCATCGCATTCGGCATCCGGAACTTCGAGCACCGGGAAACGGCGCTGCGGGAAATCCTGCGCGTGCTCAAACCGGGCGGGCGGCTGGTCATCCTCGAATTGTCCGTCCCGGCTTTCCCGCCAATCCGCTGGGCGTACAAACTATATTTCACCCATCTCCTGCCCCGTATCGGCGGGCGGCTTACCGGAGAAAAAGCGGCCTACCGCTACCTGCCTGCGTCCGTGCTCGCCTTTCCGGGCAAGCAGGCATGGATGGATACCATGACCGCCTGCGGATACGGAAACGTACGGCACAAGGCCTTTTCGCTGGGTATCTGCCGGATGTATGCAGGCGAAAAGACGCCAAAGACATGAAATTACAAGCTGCTGTGCGGTCCATGCGCCTCAGGACGCTGCCGCTTTCCCTGTCCGGGGTTATCTTGGGGGCATTCCTCGCATCCGACCGGGTGCAGACGCCATGGCCGGTCATCCTGTTCCTGCTGCTGACCACCGTGTCGCTCCAGATTTTGTCCAACCTGTGCAACGAACTGGGCGACACCCTGCACGGTACGGATACGGAAGCCCGGGAAGGAATCCGCTATTCCCTGCAGGACGGCGAGCTCAGCATCCCGGACATGCGGAAACTGATTGCCGGGGCGGTGTGCGCCTGCTGCCTGTCCGGCGTACTGCTGGTCGGCTTTTCCTTCCGGACGCTGTTTGCCCTCGCGCCGGCCCTGATGCTGCTGCTCGGGGCGGCGGCCATCTGGGCGGCGATGCATTATACGCTTGGCGAAAGGCCGTATGGCTACCGGGGACTGGGCGACCTGTCCGTTTTCCTTTTCTTCGGGCTGCTGTCCGTTTGCGGCGGCTATTTTATCTGTACCCATACATGGGACGGCGGATATCCCCTGCTGCCGGCCTGCGCCATCGGTTGCTTCAGCGTAGCCGTTCTCAATGTCAACAACATCCGGGATATGAAATCGGATGCCGCCACACGGGTCACCGTCGCCATCCGGCTCGGCCTCACCCGGGCCCGGCTGTACCAGACGCTTTTGATTGCCGCCGGCTGGACAGCGATGTGCGCCCATACGGTCTTGCATGGAACGGGCTGGCCCTGCTGGATTTTCCTGCTTACGCTCCCGCTGTACGCCCTGCATCTGCGCGGGGTGTGGACGCGCCGGGACGGAGCCCTGGACCCGATGCTGCCCCTGCTGGTGCTCGGCACCTTCGCCTTTTCCCTCCTCGCCGGCCTCGGCCGCATCCTCGCATAAAACGGCGAACCGTCCCGGCAGCCGTGTAACGGCAAACCGCCCGGTATCGGCAAGCAGGCTTGCGGACACCGGGCGGTGCAAGAATATCCCCGAAACGGGGGAAGGATTTATCAGTTCGGGTTGCGGATCACGCAGACGGACTTCTGACTGATACCCTTGATGTAGCTTTCCTGGTTCGCCCAGGTACGGGTCTCAATATAACCATAATAACCGCCGCTGCTGTTCGAGCCGTTGTAATAATTGCCGAGGCTGTTCGCAATCTCCAGGGAAGACGCGCCGTCAGTAATCTTGTACGGCAGTTCATAGTGGCCCGCGCTAAGCCGGTAGTACAAGTGGAAGAAGATGGCCGTCTTGGGATTCGCCATCCACTGACCAATCTGCTTGCGGGTGCAATCAGAATAATTGTACCAGGTCATCGTCAGGCCGTAGCCCTTTTCGGAATTGAACCGCTTGAGGGCCGTGGCAAGGCCGTCATGTCCGGTACCGGAAGTCGTCGTACCCGCCCAGGATGCCAGGGTCTTTTCCGCCATATCCACTTTCGTAATCTTGTAGATACATTGCATCAGGGAGTGAGGGCCGCAGTTGTAGCCGTTGATCTGGCCCAGATAGCCGGGCTTCTGCTCCAAATGGATGCCGCTCTGCGTCCACGGGCTGGGATAGTCCGTCGTCGGCTCGGTGTAGTTGAACAGGTCGATGTCGAACTTCGTGCTGCCGACCGCACTGACAATGTTCGTGGTGATGTTCTTCTCCACGAGATACTTGTAGAAACGGGCGGAAATCAGGAAGCTCCGTTCCAGGCAGCAGTAGCCGGAATAGCCCGACACCTGGCCGCCTTCATACGTACAGAAGTTGGCAAAGACACCGTTGTTGCCGGCGTATGTCTGCTGGCGGCTCGTTACGTTCTTGATGAAATCCCAGGTGCAGGCGCTTCCGCTGACGCTCAAGGAAGTGGGCTCTGAATACGGGTTGGTGCTCCATGTGTAGGCGCGGGGCGTCGGAATGGCTGCCGTCAGCGAACCACCGCTTGCGAAAGACATCAGGCCCTGGACGGCGATGTCATACATCTGCGCCTTGGTATAGGTCTTGCCGCCCACGGTAATGGTCGTATTCGACGGGACATAGTGGCCCGTGATGACCTCCTGTCCGACCGCAAGGCTGGAAGCCGTCTTGCTGTTCCACACGTCCAGCACGCCGGCGAAGGCCGTCGCAAAGTCCTTGAGTGTCACGGAACCGGACGCCGTCTGCTCCACGGCAAGTTCCACGCTGTCGCCCTTGGCGGAGGTAAAGGTCAGCTTGCCGCTGCGGGACGTAGAACCGGTGTTCGCCGTCACGCTGACGGTCACCGTGGCGGAACCGTTGCCGGAAGCGGGACTCACGCTGAGCCAGCTGTCGGAAGAGGTGGCCGTCCAGTTGACGGGAGACGTCACGCCGACGGTCGCCGTAGAGGCCGTGTTGGAGAAACTCAGCGAAGCGGGACTGACGGAAATGCCCTTGCTCTCATAGAGGTCGGAACTCACTTCCATCGTCGCACAGGCCGTCAGGATATTCGAGGTGATATTGTTGTCCAGCAGGTAGCGGAAGAAACGGGCCATCATCAGGAAGTTGCGCTCCAGGCAGCAGACGCCCGTGTAACCGGTCACCTGCGGCGTGCCCATGGTACTAACGGTACCGTTGGCGTCGGTATAAGTGCAGAAATTGCTCCAGCGGCTGTTGTTTCCGGCGTATGTAAGTTCGCGGGAGGCGAAGTTGCGCAGGAAGTCAAGGGTCACGACGGCATTGCCGAACTCGCCGCCATTGCTTTTCCCCTCGTTGTACGGGTCAGCGCCCCACGTGTAATTGCCCGGGGCAGCGGGAATGGCGGAATCCATCGTCAGCGAACCGTCGGCAAGCCCCTGAAGGACCTTCAGGGCGATACCGTAAGCAGCAGTCTTGGTGTACGTGGTCGTGCCGAGGGAGATGGTCGTATTGGCAGGGACATAGTGGCCGTTGATGGTGAAGTTCCCGACGGTCAGGTCTTTGGCCGTATTGGACATCCAGACATCCAGGAACGTCGCATAGACCCGGGCGAAATCCTTCACCTTGAAGCCCTGCAGCGCAACGCCGGAGAAATCCACCGTCAGGCTGTTCAGCCCGCCCTCCTTGAAGTTGATGCCACCCGTTTTCGCCGTGACGGTCTTCGTATAGGTACCGGAGGCGGTATAAGCGGTAATGCTCATCTTCTCACCGGCGGCAATGGCGGCATCCCAGCTGGTAAACCATACGTCGATGTTCCCGGCAGGAAGCGCGGACGCATAGGAAACCGTGACGGTCTCGCTGCCCGCGGTGACAGCCAGGCTCCGGGAGGATACCATGTTGACGGAGCGCGCACCCGCAAGGGCCTTGCCGGTCGCCGTGATTTCCACCTTGGTAACCGCTTCCTTCGTGCCGGTCAGCGTCATTTTGTTCAACGCAACGGCGCGGCGGTAAGCCCCCGTTATCGTAGCAGGAATCGCAGAGACCGTCTCGCTCTTCATCACGAGGATGAATGCGGCAGGGTCATAAGCGCCCGCCGTGGCATTCTGGAGTGCGGGAAGCGTGACCTCGCAATTCTCCGAGGCCTCTCCCGTCACGGCGGAAGCCGGATACACGCCGCCCAGCACATAGCTGGAGGCTGAAGCCGGCGTCACGGAGAAATCAAAGGACGTACTGGCCTTCCCGTTTCCACGGCTGGCGCTGCTTTCCAGCGACTTGGCGAAATGGGGGGTGCCGTCATTGTAGTACAGGGTGGCATATTCATTCGTCCCCCACAGGATGGTCCTGTCGGACAGGGTCGTTTTCGTATCCACCTCCACGGCTTCTTCCACCTGCGCATGAATGGTCAGCAACTTGGAGCCACCGGGGGCCACCTCGCGTTCTTTCTGGCAGGAGGCAAGCAGCATCGTTGCGGCAATGGCAACGGCAAAAAACACCTTTTTCATAAAGCGGGAATCTGCCGTATCAATAATTGCCGTTATCCACGATGTCTTCGTCGGTGTAGGAACCACCGCCGCCGGAATAATAGGAATCAGCCAAGACTGCGTCGAAAACGGACATCTCAACGATTTCGGATGCAGGAGCAGCATAGCTGCCCGTCAAAATTTGTTTTTTCATACTTGTATTAAAAAATATTGTCCAAACTTACACGCATATCGCGCCATCTACAAAGATAAAAAACTTTTTTGCTATTCCCAACTGGCAGTCAGCGTATATGGAACGCCGTTCAGCACACCCAATTTTCCGGAATAGGCAAAGCGCCTTCCCTTGTACGTCAAAGGGTTGGTTACCGTCAAAGTCGCCGTCACCGTGGTGGCACAGCGAACCGTCACATAGTAAAGGCCTGCTTCCAGACGCCCGGTCTCCAGCAGCCTCGTATCGGAACTGGCATCCGGGGACGCCTCCGGGAAAGCAAAGCTGTCTTTCTTGAGGAACAGCTGCATGTCATATTCCGGGGAAGCCTCCAGCTTGAGCGACAACTTGTCGGTCGCCTGGGGCAGGTACACGACGAAATGGTGACATTGCAAATCACCGATGGGGCTGTTCGCCGACTGGTACAGCGAGGTATTCCGCATTTCGCGCGGCACCCCGTTGCGGAGCACGCCCTTGACTTTGGCCATTCCCTGGCCGTCCAGCGCATAGCGGTACATCGCAGCAAGGTAATCGCGCACTTCCCCGCCGAAAGCATCTTCCGGATGCGAGCCGCAGACCACGAGCCGCCCGGTACGGTCGGAGCGCTTATAGGCCCAGGTGCTGACCTTGTTGTAATAAATCTCCTTGGTGGAGCCACCCGGGGAAGTGCCGAAGCGGGCGAGGATTTCCGTCCCCTTCGGGGTCTTGTTCTCATCCATATAGCCGCCGCCGTTGTGCCGGACACCCTCCACATAGTTGTCCCCGCCGAAATCGTAATAGCGCAGCAGGGGCGAGCCCGCCACGATTTTCATGCCCGTACTGGACGCGCTCAAGCCGGTGTGAATCATGTTGCCGCCGTCCCAGATGTCGAAATAGTCATTGACCGAGCCGTCCGCAAAGCGTCCCGCCAGATAGGCACCCGCGCAGGATCCGACGTAACAGCCGCCGTTGTCATAGAATTTCTGCACACGGCTGCGCCCGGTATAGCCGAGCGAGCGGCCATGCCGGCCTGACGACCCGCCGAAGACATAAATCATCCGGAAACGCGGGTCCCCGTCGGGATAGAGCAACACACCGTTGCTGTCGAAATTCGAACCGCCGATGATATCCTGCTGCAGGTCATAGTCCATCGCGGTATAGTTGGCGAATGCATCGTCTTCCGTCGAAAGGAAATACTCGGAAGTGAGTTTCAGGAAATCCAGCACCGGCGGAATATACCCGTTCATCACCTCTCCGTCCATCTTGATGCCCGGATTGAGGTTGCAGCCGCCATCAAGGAACGCATCCTTGTAATAGGCCGTGTTCACCACGTCGGTGCGCACCATTTCCAGAATGTCCGCCTCCGGCACGTTGAGCGGGTCGATGTAGGACATCGCCGCTTCGGCACAATCCATCGCCAGTTCGTTGATGCGCCCCTCCCGGAGGGTCACGCCGGAAAGCGTCGCGGTATAGTGACGGCTGCTCCCGGTCACGCGCACCCGCAAGTCCCGGGCATCCACGCCCCAGGAAGCGAACCAGAGGGCCACGTCTCCCGAAGGAACAGGCGTGTCATACTGCAGGGTCAGGACATGCGAGGACTCCGAGATGTCGCCGGCTGCGGCGTGTTTCAGGTCGAGGATGCGCTTCCCGGCAAGGGCCACCCCGGCGGGCGCCTGAATCTCGACCGCCGAAACTTTCTGGGGCATGCCTTTGAGGGAAATGACATTCAGCGCCACCACCGGGTGCAGTTCCAGCCGCACAGGGTCCGGCAGCGAGGAGACCGTCACGGGCTCGGCAAGCATCAGGCCGGCAGCCGGGTCGAAACTCCCGTCCACCGGATGCTGCTCCGCAGGGAGCAGCATGGTCACGCGAGCGGGGTCCGCGGGGTCTCCCAAGACAGCGCCGGCGGGCGCGACGGCCCCCATGCAGTAAGAGGAGGAGGCAGCCACCGTCTCCAGCGGCAGGTTGAAAACCGCCAGCGACTCGCCCTCGTTGGCATCGTCTTCCTCCGTCCGGACAAAAACGTCCTTGCCGTCGTTGTACCAGAACCAGAGCGATTCCCCGGCCCCCCAGAGCAACTGGTTGTCCCAGACCATGACTTTGGCGGCGGGAACGGAGAGCGTGGCGAAAAGTTTCCGGGCGCCGCCCACGGGCTGCGGCTCCTTGTCGCAGGCGCAAAGCAGCAGCAACACGGCCAGGGCCGGCAGGGTCAAATGTTTGAATCGCATATTATTTCAGTTCCACAAAAACTTCCATTGCCTGGTACTCCGCCATGCCCAGCTCGTTGTACAGCCGGGCCGTGGTGGACGTGCGGTCTTCGGCACGCTGCCAGAACTCACGCGGGTCCTCCCCCGGGAAGGGCACGATGTCCTTCTGGGACAGGTGGTGGTAGATGGCGTGGCGTTTTTCCACGACCTCGTCGGGGCTGAGGGGAACGGCCATGTCCACGCTGCCCAGATCCCACTCCATCCACGCGCCGCGGTACAGCCACACGTGGCAGTTGTCAATCCATTCCGCACCTTCCTCGCGAAGCTGGGAAAGCGCATCGAGGGCGGCTTCCGTACACACGCGGTGCGTGCCGTGCGGGTCGGCCAAATCGCCCGCCATATACACCTGGTCGGGCTTGACCTCCTGCAGGAGCGCCTTGATGATGTCCACGTCCTTCTGCGTACGGGGCAGCTTGATGATGCCGCCGGACTCATAGAACGGCAGGTTTAGGAAATGCACGTACTTGGCCTCCAGCCCGAAGGAACGGTCGGCTCCGAGCGCTTCGGAACGCCGGATGGCGCCCTTGATGGCCAGCAGCTCGCGGGGTTCCGGCTCACCCGGCTTCTTGGAGGCAATCAGTTTCAGCACCTCTTCCATCCGGTCGCCAAAGCCCAGCTCCCGGGCCGCATCGATATGCTGGACGACCACGTCGTCGTGTACCGCCACGTTGCCGGAAGTCTCGTAAGCCACATGGACGTCGTGTCCCTGGCTCGCGAGGCGGATGAAAGTGCCGCCCATCGAGATGACATCGTCGTCGGGGTGCGGCGAGAAGATCAGAACGGTCTTGGGGAAGGGCTTGGCCGCCACGGGACGTGTAGAGTCGTCGGCGTTGGGTTTCCCGCCGGGCCAGCCGGTTATTGTGTGCTGGAGGTCGTTGAACACCTCGATATTTATCTTGTCGAAAGGACCGGCCTTCTCCAGGAGCTCGCTGAGGGAGTTCTCAAGATAGTCCTTCTCCGTGAGCTTGAGGATGGGCTTGTGAACCTGCTGGCACAGCCAAACCACCGCCTTGCGGATGAATTTGCGAGTCCAGTCGCAGGGGCCGATGAGCCAGGGGGCGATAATGCGGGTGAGCTCCGCGGCGGCGGTTTCATCGACATACAGGCTCACGTTGTCGTGCATCTGGAGGTAGGAGGCAGGGCAGGCGGGATCCGGGCGGCCTTCCGCCACGGCCTTCACGGCGGCCACTTTGTCTTCGCCCCAGGCCATGAGGATGATGCGGCCGGCGGTGAGCATGGTGCCCAGGCCGATGGTGATGGCTTTGTCCGGAGTGAGGGTGATGTCGTGGTTGAAGTTCTTGGCCTGGCGCTTGCGGCTCTTGTAGCTCAGGCGCACGGTGCGGGTGCGGCTCTTGGGCGTTGTGCCGGCCTCGTTGAAGCCAACCTGGCCCTGTTCGCCCATGCCAATTACCAGGAGGTCCAGACCGGAAGCGATCTTGTCGAACTGGGCGCAGTACTCGGAAACGCTGTCCTGCGGAACGGTGCCGTCCGGGATGTGGATGTTCTCTTCCGGGATGTCAACCTTGTCAAGGAAGCTCTCGTGGAGCTTGAAATTGCGGCTCTGGCGCTCGTCGGCCGATGAAGGATAGTACTCGTCGATGGACACTACTTCCACGTTCTTGAACGAGACTTCGCCCGCTTCATAGCGGCGTGCAAGCTCGTTGTAGAGGCTCTGGGGCGTTGCGCCCGTGGTGAGTCCAAGGCGGAAAAGCCTGCCTTCCGGTGCGCTTGACACGGCCTTCACTATAATGTCGGCAATGTCCTTTGCGGCCAGGCGCGATTCCTTGTAAATCTGTGTGGAGATTTTCTCGTAGGAGTGGAGGATTCCCTGAGGCAGCCCTTTTTCTATGAGCCCGCCGTCATAGGGAAGAGTGAAATGCTTTTTCATATCAGGTTGTGTTGGTTTCTGTACAGCATACAAATATACAGATTATACGGGAAAAACCGTATATCTTTTTGTAAAAAAAAGGACCGGCTACCCGAGCCGGCCCCTTGGTTTGCGTCTGTGAAGACTTTAATCCACAAGCATGTTTGCGCGGAACTTGTCGATGTCGGCCTGGGTGATGCCGATGGAGAGGAGATACTTCTCCACGCCGTCCTTGAAGCTTTCACCCTTGGATTCGTCCACAAGGTTCCAGATAACATTGGCTGCGCCCTTGTAGTCCACGGTGCGCACCATCTTGCTCTTTTCGCCGTCGGAAGTGGCATATCCGTGGGGAGCGAACTGGGTGAGTTCGTATTCCTGGGAGATGTCGCCTTCGTCCACGCCCAGGATGCCGAGGCAAAGCATTGCGACGGTTCCGGTACGGTCACGGCCAAGCGAGCAGTGGAAATCGACGGGCTTGTTTGCATCCACGCAGTCGAAGATGAACTGCATGCACTGGCGGGTCTTTTCCTTGTCGTCGTTGAGCATCTGGGCATAGCCTTCCTCCACCACGGGGGCGCAGAAAGCATAGTCGTCCACGATGCCCTTGAGGGTGCTTTCCTTAAGCACGTCGCTGTGGCCGCGGAGGTCCAGCTGTGCCTTGAGGCCTTCGGTTACAAGGTCTTTCTTTCCGCTCTTGCTGAGCTTGCCGGCTTCCAGACGGCCGCTGCGATATACCATGCGGTACTTCACGGTTTTGCCGTCGGTTGTTTTCCAGCCGCCCAGGTCGCGGAAGTTGCGCACGTTGGTGCGGAAGAACAGCTGATGGCAAAGGCCATAGGTTTCGAATGTGCCGCTGCTGATTACGTTGCCGCCTGCATTTGCCACCTCATAGGTGTAGGTGGTGTTGGGCAGGAGGTTGTAGAGGTCCTGATAGTAGGTGTCGGCCGGTACTTCATATACCCTGGTCTGAGTGGGCTCTACAAGCGTGAGCTTCACGTCGCCGGCATCCTTGCTCCACCTGATGTTGTACACGGGGGGCCTGTCGGAATTGCCGGGGCAAACGGTTACCTCGTTCTCTGCAGCCCAGTCGCGAAGTTTGCTGTACTGGCTGGCGGTGTGGGCCTCGTAATGGATGTCGGTGAGGAATTTCTGGACGTTTGCATTGGTAACGCAGATCTTGTCTCCGTTCTTTACTTCCGGATTCAGTTCCTCTTCCTCGGTTGTGGTGCCGTTGTTGTTGCCGGGATCGACGTTAGTGTTCCCGGGATCTTCGTTCTCATTGTTGTTGTTTTCCGGTTTGGTGCAGCACACCATCATGGCCGGAATTACAAGCGCAAGAAGGAAATAACGAAATTTCATAATGTCTTAAACTTGTGGTTTGTCTGCAAATGTAGCATTAATATTTCATTTTAGCACCCGTCATGCTTTCATTTGCAGGTATAAAATATTTCGATTGGTTTCGATTAATGCAGCATCACGGTTAGGCCGGCCATCACGATGGACACCATGCTCATGAGCTTGATTAGGATGTTGAGGGAAGGGCCGGAGATGTCCTTGAACGGGTCGCCAACGGTATCGCCCACCACGGTTGCGTGGTGGCTGGCGCTGTTCTTGCCGCCGAAATTGCCTTCCTCCACGAACTTCTTGGCATTGTCCCATGCGCCGCCGGAATTGGCCAGGAACACGGCCAGGACGAAGCCTGCGCCAAGGCCGCCGGCAAGGAGGCCGATGACGCCTGCAGGGCCCAGGATCACGCCCACCAGCATGGGGGCGATGATTGCCAGGAGCGACGGGAAGATCATCTCGTGCTGTGCAGCCTTGGTGGAGATGCGCACGCAGGAGGTGTAGTCGGGCCTCTGCTTGCCTTCCAGGATGCCCACTATCTCGCGGAACTGGCGGCGCACCTCGACCACCATCTTCTCTGCCGCGCGGCCCACGGCCTTCATTGTGAGGCCGCAGAACAGGAATGCCATCATGGAGCCGATGAAGATGCCCACCAGCACGGAGGGATTCATCAGCGTAATGTCGTAGTAATTGACGATATCGGTGATTGTGGACTGCGACATCCTTGCGAATTCGGCAGCCATTTCGCCGCCCTTCGCCGCCATCTGGCCGAAGCCTATCTTGATTTCCTCGATGTAGGAAGCCAGCAGGGCCAGTGCCGTGAGCGCTGCGGAGCCTATTGCGAAGCCCTTGCCGGTTGCGGCCGTGGTGTTGCCAAGGGAGTCAAGGATATCGGTCTTTTCACGCACTGAAGGGTCCAGTTCGCTCATTTGGGCGTTGCCGCCGGCGTTATCAGCAATGGGACCGTAGGCGTCGGTTGCCAGTGTGATGCCCAGTGTCGACAGCATACCCACAGCCGCGATTGAAATGCCGTACAGGCCAAGGCTGAGGGTTGCGGTGGAGAAATGGAAACCGGTTGCGAAACCATATGCGAGCATAATAGCCACGGCAATCGTGAGCACCGGAATGGCCGTAGAAACCATTCCCAGGCCCACGCCGTTGATAATAACGGTTGCGGGGCCGGTCTTTGCGCTCTCGGCCAGCTTCTGCGTGGGTTTGTATGAATGTGAAGTGTAGTACTCCGTAACCTTGCCGATTATTACGCCCGCCAGCAGGCCGCTAATCACAGAAAGTGACAGCTGCCACCACTGCGGCAGGCCGTTCTCTCCGTTGAAGCCAAGCACATAGAACACGCCGAACGACAGCACGGCGATGAGTATGGCCGACAGGTTGGTGCCGCGGCTAAGGGAGCCCAGCAGGTACTTCAAAGTGGCGCCTTCCTTGGTGCGCACCACGAATATGCCCAGGATGGAAAGCACAACGCCGACGGCGGCAATCATCATAGGCGCAAGTATGGCCTTCATCTGGATCGCCTCCCCGTGGGAGAAGAATGCCGATGCGCCCAGCGCCATTGTTGCCAGGATTGAGCCACAGTAGCTCTCGTACAGGTCGGCGCCCATGCCGGCCACGTCGCCCACGTTGTCGCCCACGTTATCGGCAATGGTGGCGGGGTTGCGTGGATCGTCCTCGGGGATGTCCTGTTCCACTTTGCCCACGATATCGGCGCCCACATCGGCCGCCTTGGTGTATATGCCGCCGCCAACTCGCGCAAACAGCGCCTGGGTGGATGCGCCCATGCCGAAGGTGAGCATAGTGGTGGTGATAACAACCAGTTTCTGGGCAGCGGAAGCCTCGGCCACAAAAGCGTTAAGCACAAGCCACCAGATGGCAATATCCAGCAGGCCCAGGCCCACCACGGTGAGGCCCATCACGGCGCCGCTGCGGAACGCCACCTTAAGGCCGCTGTTCAGGCTGCGCATAGTAGCATTTGCGGTACGTGCCGATGCATAGGTAGCAGTGCGCATACCCACATATCCTGCCAGGCCGCTGAAGAAGCCGCCCGTAAGGAATGCGAACGGCACCCAGGGGTTCTGCACGTGGAAGCCGTAGGCCAGGATGGCGAACAGCACCGCCAGCACGGCGAATACGATAATAACCACCTTGTACTGCTGCTTGAGGTACGCCATAGCACCCTCGCGCACGTACTGGGCAATCTCTTTCATAACTGCAGTGCCCTCGCTCTCTTTCATCATTCCCCTGAAGAATATCCAGGCAAACAGCAGTGCAAGCACCGCCGCGCAGGGCACAAGATAGAATAGCCAATCCATAGGTTTCAGTGTTATTTTTATGTTCTAACCAGCAAATATAAAAAATATCCGCTTATGTTGAACACCCACCCTCCTACTCGTCCGGGAAAATGCCCGAAAACGTGGACGAACCCCAAACCAAACCCGGAGGGGCGCAGTGCCAGGATCAAATAAGGGCAAAAAATGATCTCGAAACGGCGAAATCGCGGTTTCGAGATCAATTTCGGGCCCAAAATGCGCTTGGCGCCGAGCCTACAGGGCGTGAACCCTACTCAGCTGCGGGAGCTTCCTCTGCGGCGGGTGCTTCGGGAGCCTCGGCTGCAGGAGCCTCTTCGGCCTTGGGAGCCTCGGCCTTCTTGGCGCGGCTGCGGCGGGTGGTCTTCTTTTCAGCCTTGGGGGCTGCGAGTGCGGCTTCGTTGAAGTCTACGAACTCGAGGAGAACCATCTCGCCACCGTCACCCTGGCGGAAGCCGGTGTGGAGGATACGGAGGTATCCGCCGGGACGGTCGGCCACCTTGGGGGCGATTGTGCGGAAGAGTTCGGCAGTTGCCTCTTTGTCCTTCAGATAGCTGAAGACAACGCGGCGGGAGTGAGTGCTATCGTCCTTTGCTTTGGTTACGAGGGGTTCCACGTAAGGCTTCAGGGCTTTCGCCTTGGCTTCCGTAGTGTTGATCCTCTTCTTGATAATGAGGGAGGATGCCATATTTGCGAGAAGGGCCTTGCGGTGACCGCTCTTGCGACCAAGATGATTGACGGCTTTATTGTGTCTCATAACTAAACGTTGTTCTTTTTCTTAGGTTCAATATTGTACTTGGTGACATCCATACCGAAGGAAAGCTTCATCTTCTCCACCAGCAGGTCGATCTCGTTGAGCGACTTGCGGCCGAAGTTGCGGAATTTCATGAGCTCGCTGCGGCTGTAGGATACCAGATCGGCAAAGGCGTCGATGTCGGCGGCCTTCAGGCAGTTGAAAGCGCGTACGCTCAGGCCCATGTCGGCAAGCTTGGTGAGAAGGAGGTGACGCATGTGCAGGGATTCCTCGTCCAGCTCCTTGCTGTCCGTTACCTCTGCGCTGTCGATGGAGATCTTCTTCTCGTCGGTGAAGAGTTTGAAGTGATAGATGAGGATGTTGGCGGCCTCCTGGAGGGCTGCTTCCGGAGAGATGGAACCGTCGGTTACGATCTCAAGATTCAGCTTCTCATAGTCGGTCTTCTGCTCAACGCGGTAGTTCTCCACGGTCCAGTTCACCTTCTTGAT
>JAGAFI010000165.1 GCA_017612675.1 Bacteroidales bacterium | reverse complement strand
ATTGTCTCATGTATTGCTTTCTTTTCCGTCCATCCCCCGGGAAACGCACCAGCCGCGACCGGAAGGCCGCGGCTGGTCAGGGACAAAGGTGCCTTGGCGTCACTCTTTGCCGAACCCGAAATACCCAGGTCTGCCGGAAGCGGTCATGCCCCCGATAAAGACGGTCCGCTTGGCTTTTTTCGCTATGTCAATGACATCCTGCGGCTTGCTGACCCGCTGGTCATTCACCGTCTGGATGATAAAACCGTCTTCACCGCCTGCCTGGGCCACCTTTCCGGAACCCGCCGACACGATTTCGACGCCTTTGGCATGCGTCCGCAGTCTGGCACCGTAGAAAACGACCGTTCCGTCTTCCTCCACCGTGCCGGTTTCCAGTTCTTCACCCAGGAATTCGACCTCGATGCTTTGCGCTTCCCCGTCGCGGTACAGTTTCACGACGGCCTTGTCGCCCGGATGGTAACCATTCACTTTTTCCTGCAAGGCGGCCGGGGTCTTGATCTGCGTGGAATCAAGCGCCACGATGACATCGCCTTTGCGGATACCGGCCTTGTCGGCAGTGCCTCCCTTTTGGACGTCTGCAATATATACGCCGTCCAAAGAAGAAAGTTTCATTTCTTTCGCCGTTTTTTCACTGACAGGAGAAATGAGCACCCCCAGTTTCACCCGTTTCACGGCACCGAAGTCAATCAGGTCGGAGACGATTTTGCGGACGATGTTGGAGGGTACGGCAAACGAATACCCCGAATAGGCGCCCGTCTGCGAAATGATGGCGGTGTTGATGCCGACGAGCTTGCCTTCCTTGTTGACCAGCGCCCCGCCGGAATTGCCCGGATTCACCGCGGCGTCCGTCTGGATGAAAGATTCGATTTTATACTGGCCGTCCTCGCTGGGCATCGAGCGGCCTTTCGCGCTGACGATGCCGGCGGTAATCGTGGAGCGGAGTTCTTCGCCAAGGGGCGAACCGATGGCCAGCACCCATTCCCCGAGCCGCAACTTGTCGGAATCCGCGAATTCCAGCGCAGGCAGTCCGCTCGCATCTATCTTGATAAGCGCCACGTCCGTAGCCGGGTCCGTCCCGACGATTTCCGCCTTGTAGGTCTTGTTGTTGTTGAGCGTCACGTTCACTTCCGTCGCACCCTGAACCACATGGTTGTTCGTGACGATGTATCCGTCGCTGCGGATGATGACGCCCGAGCCGCTGCCCTGCATCACCCGTTCCCGGGTCTGCGGCTGGCCGAACAGGCGCGGGTCGCCGAAAAAGAAGGAGAAGGGATCCAGGCTCTGGTATTGCTGCTGCGTCTTGACTGTCACCTTGACATAGACCACGGCTTCCACCGCATATTCGGCAGCAAAGGTGAAATCCGGATAATCGGACAATGACAAATTGACAGTCCGTATCCCGCCGCTTTCCGCAGGGGCGGCGCCGTCAAGAGAGGTTCCGGCAGGCGCCGCCGCCTTGACAACCCCGTATGCCATCAGCCCGCTGCACAGGACAGAGGCACACACCGTAAGGAAATTTTTTGACATATCTTTCGTATTTGGTTCATCTGTCCGGGCACTTCCGCCCGGCCGGTGGCAATATGGCAAAAGATGTGCCATGACCAGCTTGGCCAAATCATATTTTTGCTTATCTTTGCATGAATAAATACAAGGAATTATGGAATTCAAAGTTTCAAGCGCCGAGCTGCTCAAAGGAGTCGTGAACGTATCCAAGGCGATTCCGGCCAAGACCTCTCTCCCCATATTGGAAAATTTCCTGTTCGTCCTGACGGGTGACGGACTCCGCATCACGGCTTCCGACCAGGAACTGACCCTGCAGACCACCGTGGCGGTGGAAAGCACCCGGGAAGAGGGCAGCATCGCCGTTCCTGCCCGCCAGCTGATTGAGTTGCTGAAAGCATTGCCCGACCAGCCCATCGACATCAAGACCAGCGGAGCGGGCAGTTTCGACTGCATCTGGAACAACGGCAACTCTTCCCTGCCCTATTTCCCGGCAGAAGATTTCCCGGAAATAAAAGGCGTCGGCGAGCAGGCCCGGAACGTGACGTTCCCCGCGGACGTCTTGCTGGAAGGCATCAACAGCACCGTCTATGCCACGGCTGACGACGAGATGCGTCCGACGATGAACGGCATTTTCTTCGACATGGGCGAGCAGTCCACCACGCTGGTGGCTTCCGACTCCCACAAACTGATCTGCTATACCACACCGGCGGTCAAGATGGAGGAGGGCGCCTCCTTCATCCTGCACAAAAAGCCCGCAGCGGTCATCAAGTCCCTGCTGGACAAGGAAACGGAACCGGTACAGGTGGCCTTTGACGAGGGCAACGTCACGTTCCGTTTCGGCAACATGATGATGCTCTGCCGCCTGGTCGTGGGCAAATACCCGCGCTACCGGGACGTCATCCCCCAGAAGAATGCGAACATCCTCCGGATCGACCGGCTCCAGTTGCTGAACACCGTCCGGCGCGTGGCCGTCTGTGCCAACAAGGCCTCCAACCACATCAAGTTCGACCTCAAGCCCGGACAGTTGGAAATCACCGCCCAGGATTTGGGATTCGCGCTGGCCGCCTATGAGAAAATCGAATGCGACTACGCCGGGGAGAACCTGAGCGTCGGCTTCAAGTCTTCCTTCCTCATCGAAATCCTCAGCAACATGGGATGCGAGACACTGCTCATGAAATTTGCGGATGCGCGGAAAGCGGCGCTCATCGTTCCTTCCGAGGATGACGAAGCCAACGGGAAACTGTGCGGCATCATCATGCCGATGATGGTATCGTAAAACGCAAAGGGCCATGCAACTTTCGCTCAAGCGCCCCCTCCTGTTTTTTGACATTGAAAGCACCGGGCTGGACGTTCCGACCAATTCCATCATCGAACTCAGTTTCGTCAAGGTTTTCCCGGACGGGGAAGAGCGCATCAAAACCTGGAAAATCAAGCCCTGGGACTACCTGCGCCAATGCCAGCGCCCCATAGAGCCCGGCGCTTCCAAGGTAAACGGCATCACGGACGACATGCTGACCGGCTGCCCGACTTTCTTCGAGGTGGCGGACGAAGTGGCGGACTGGCTCCGGGACTGCGACCTCGCCGGCTTCAATTCCGCCAAGTTCGACCTGCCGATGCTTGCGGAGGAATTTGAGCGCGTCACCTTGGCCGGCAAGGATTTGCATGTCGATTTGCATGCGCCCCGCATGGTGGATGTGCAGAACATCTACCACGCGATGGAGCCCCGGAACCTGCGGGCGGCCTACCGCTTTTACTGCGGCGGGGAAGATTTCGAAAATGCCCATACCGCCGAGGCGGACACGATGGCGACCTACGAAGTGCTCAAAGCACAACTGGACCGCTATCCGGAGCAATTGAAAAACGACGTCAACCAGCTTTCCAGTTTCGTCGGCCACAAATATGTGGATTTCTCCGGCCACCTGATTTACAATGACGCCGGCGAGCCCGTCATCAATTTCGGAAAGCACAAGGGCAAGACGGCACGGGAAGTATTCAATGCGGACCGTTCCTATTTCGCATGGGTGGCCCAAGGGAATTTCACCCTGGACACCAAACGGCAGTTCGCAAAACTGGAAGAACAGTTCAACCGGGAACGGCTGGCAGAAAAATTCAACAACGGCAGATTATTTTGACAAGCGCCCCTCTGGGGCGCCGGTTTTTATGGCAAAGCTGATACCCATATACACCTGGAACAAAAGCGTCGTCCTGCTCGGCAAAAAAGGTGACCGACTATCCAAGCAGCCGTGGTTCCTGGGCGTATTGCTGCTGGGCTGCGTCGTGCTGGCGATGCTGCTAGCCAACCTCCCCTGCACGAAAGGACTGTACCGCGACCTGCTGGAAACCACCATGCAGCTGCGGCTGTTCAGCCAGGACGGTGCCGTAAACATCCTCTTCCCCCGGGATTTGACCGTAGAGAAATTCATCAACGACATCCTGATGGTGGTTTTCTTCTTCACGGTAGGCCTGGAAATCAAACGGGAAATCGCCCACGGGGAACTTTCGACGCTGCGGAAAGCCCTGCTGCCCGTCATCGCCGCTTTCGGAGGCGTGCTCGCCCCCGCCCTGATTTACACCCTGATCAACCACGGAACGCCGGCGGCCAGCGGCTGGGGTATCCCGACGGCGACGGACATCGCATTCGCCGTCTGCATCCTGTCCGTACTCGGCAACAAGGTACCCGTCTCGCTCAAGGTGTTCCTGACGGCGCTCGCCATTGCGGACGACCTGATTGCCATCCTTGTCGTCGCATTCTTCTACGGCGGCGGCATCAAGCTGCCCCTGCTCCTCCTGTCCCTGCTTGCCATCGGTTTCGCCTTTTTCCTCCGCCGCATCGGGGAGAAACGCATCTTTCCCTATGTGTTTACCGCCATCATCGTCTGGGCACTCTTTTACTACAGCGGCATCCACGCGACGATGTCCGGGGTGGTCATGGCCTTCCTGATACCCGCCAAACCCCGTTACAACCAGGCCCAGTATATTCACAAGCGGGACCACTACCTCGCCCTGCTCGCCCGTTATGACAAGCGCGATGACGAGCCGTTCCCCAACGGGCCCCAGAAGCATTGCCTGCGGCAGTTGGAACATATCGCCCACGGCACGATGGACATGAGCTACCGGCTGGAGCATGCACTCAGCCCCTGGGTCAGTTTCCTCATCATGCCCGTTTTCGCCCTGGCCAACGCCGGCGTGGAAATCACGGACATTTCCTATTTCAACGTCCTCGCCCACTCGGCATCGGGAAGCGTCCCCATGGGTATTTTCTTCGGGCTGCTGCTCGGCAAGCCGCTGGGCATCACACTTTTCAGTGCATTGGCCATCCATTTGAAAATCGGCACGATGCCGGAAAAAGCGTCTTGGCCCATGTTCATGGCCGTCGCCTGCCTGGGCGGCATCGGATTCACGATGTCCATTTTCGTGGACACCCTGTCTTTCAGCGGGCAGAACCCCGAAATAGCGGCGCAGATGCGGGATGCCGGGAAAGTCGCCGTGCTGCTCGGTTCCCTGGCCGCCGGCATCATGGGCTCGCTGCTCATCCAGGTCGTCCACCGCTTCGAGCATAAGAAAACACATTGAAAACATGAAACATATCCTGCATTTTCTCGGTGCCTGCACCGCTTTCCTGCCGCTGTTCGGCTGCCAGCCCCAAACGCTGGAAGCCCCGCAGCAGACCCTCCTGACCGTTTTCGCGGAAACGGAGGACGCCAAGACGTACCTCCAGGACAAGACCCTTGTCTGGGGTGAAAACGAATACCTGCAACTCTGGTACAACGACGGCGCGGACAAGTTCAGCAAGTCCCTCGACGCCAGCGCGAACAGCGCCAAGGGAAAGACCGGCGCCGCGTTCCAGTTCAGCATCTCGCCGGCCT
>JAGAFI010000164.1 GCA_017612675.1 Bacteroidales bacterium | reverse complement strand
GGAACATGCGGTGTCTTTCGCCGGGGCGGGCATTGCCATAGGCGGACTGGCTGTGGGGGAGCCGACGGAAAAGATGTACGAGATGCTGGAGGTGCTCGACCCCGTTCTTCCGCGTTCCCTTGCCCGTTACCTCATGGGGGTGGGAACGCCGGCCAACATCTTGGAAGCCATCGCCCGGGGGGTGGACATGTTCGACTGTGTGATGCCCACGCGCAATGGGCGCAACGGCATGCTGTTCACGTGGAACGGCGTGATGAATATGCGCAATGCCAAATGGGCGCAGGATTTCTCTCCCATCGATCCGGACGGCACGTCCTTTGTGGACCGTTATTACACCAAGGCCTATCTCCACCACCTGTTCATCGCCGGGGAAATGTTTGCCGCGATGCTGGCGAGTGAACACAATCTCGCCTTCTATCTGGATTTGGTACGGCAGGCCCGTGCCCACATCGGGGCGGGGGATTTCTCTGCGTGGAAAGCGGCGGTCGTGGAAAAAGTGAGCCGAAGAATATGATATCCCTGAAGCCGAGAATCATAGACCGCTACATTATGAAGAAGTTCATCCTGACTTTCTTCATTGCGCTCCTGCTCATCATCGGCATCGTGATTATCTTCGACATTTCCGAAAAAATCGACGATTTCGTGTCCAACCACGTATCGCTGCAGGAGATTGTCTTTACCTATTACCTGAACTTCATCCCGTATTTCGTCAATATGTTTTCGCCGCTGTTCGTGTTCATCACGGTGATTGTCTTCACCTCGCGCATGGCGGCCAATTCCGAAATCGTCGCCATCCTGTCGGGCGGCATCAGTTACCACCGGATGATGGTGCCTTATGTGGTATCGGCGGCGATGATTGCGCTCTTGTCGTTGATGCTCAATATGTTCGTAATTCCCCGTTCCAACGAGATACGGGTGGATTTCGAGGCGCGCTACATCGACCACAACAAAGTGTTCCGCCGGGACAATATCCATTACCAGATAGCCCCGGGACAGTTTGTCTATGTGGAGTCCTTCAACAGCTGGAACAACACGGCCTACCGTTTCTCCCTCGAATCAGTGGAGCAGAACCGCATCGTGTCCAAGCTGTCGGCGGATTCTGCGGTCTGGGACAGTACGGCCCAGGCCTGGCATCTGCGCAATTACGTGATTCGGGATTATACGGGCGGCTTGCGCGACCAGGTGCGGATCGGGGACCAGTTGGATACGGTTATCGCCTTGACGGTCACGGATTTCTATCGCAATTCCAAGACGGTGGAGACCTTGCGGGCCCGGGCGCTGGACGATTTGATTCGTACGCAGAAGATGCGCGGGGATGCCAACGTGATGTATTCCCAAATCGAGAAGCAGCGGCGGATGACCCTGCCTTTTTCCGCCTTTATCCTGACCATCATGGCCGTGGCCCTGACATCGAAGAAGAAACGCGGCGGCATCGGCTGGAACATTGCCATCGGCATTGCGCTGGCGTTCCTGTACATCCTTTTCCTGCGATTCAGCGAAATGTTCGTCTATACCGCCACCCTGCCGGCCTGGGCCGCGTTGTGGCTGCCCAATCTCATCTATACGCTGATTGCTGCCGTATTGTATAAATTCGCACCCAAATAATGATAGTCAAAGTATTGAACAAGAGCGGGATGCCGCTCCCTGCCCATGCGACTGCCCTGTCTGCCGGCCTCGACGTGCGGGCGGCCAATGAAACGCCCGTCGTGCTGCCTCCGCTGGGGCGGGCGATGATTCCGACGGGGCTGTATCTGGAAATCCCTGCCGGGTATGAGGTGCAGGTTCGTCCCCGCAGCGGCCTGGCGGCGAAACGGGGGATTACGGTGCTGAATGCGCCGGGCACCATCGACGCCGATTACCGGGGTGAGGTTTGCGTCATCCTGGTCAACTTGTCTGCGGAGGAATTTGTCGTGGAACGGGGAGAGCGCATCGCCCAGCTGGTGCTGGCCCGCCACGAGACCATCGAATGGGAAACGGCGGACGCCTTGTCCGGTACTTCACGGGGAAGCGGCGGCTTCGGTAGCACGGGAACCAAATGAAAGAACTGTACGACATATATTTGGCGGCGGGCTGCCGTGTAACGACGGACAGCCGCACGCTGGAGCCGGGTACGCTTTTCTTCGCCCTCAAAGGCGAACATTTCGACGGCAACGATTATGCGATGCAGGCATTGGAGAAAGGGGCCTCGCGGGCCGTGGTTTCGGAGGACGTACCTTTTGATGACCCGCGCCTCATCCGTGTGCCTGACACCTATGCCTGCCTGCGGGACCTGGCCATTTGGCACCGTACCCATGTCTGCGGCGGGAAACTGCCCGTTATCGGACTGACCGGGACGAACGGCAAGACCACGACGAAAGAGCTGACGGCTGCCGTGCTGTCTGCGCGTTTCCGTGTCTGTGCCACCCGGGGCAATCTCAACAACGATATCGGCGTGCCCCTGTCGCTGCTTTCCATCCGGCCGGATACGCAGGTCGCCGTCATTGAGATGGGGGCGAGCCATCCGGACGACATCGCCAAGCTGGTGCGGATTGCCCAGCCGGATTACGGCCTCATCACCAACGTGGGCAAGGCGCATCTGCAGGGTTTCGGCTCGTTTGCTGGCGTGAAAGCGGCGAAAGGGGAGTTGTACCGCTGGCTGGGAAGCCGGGCGGGGAGTGTGGTATTCCTGAACGAAGACGATGCCGATTTGCGCGGGATGGCAGCCGGACTGCCTTGCCATGTATTCGGTTACGGGGTCGCATACCAGCGGGCGGAAATCCTGCCGACCAGCCCCGAAGAGCCCTTCCTGCGCTTGTCCGTCTCGGGACATGTCCTGTCCACCCGTCTGGTCGGGTCCTACAATGCCCCCAACGTGCTGGCCGCCCTGGCTGTCGGCACATATTTCGGCGTACCTTTCGCGGATGCCGCCGCGGCGCTGGCGGCATATGAACCCCGGAACCAGCGTTCTCAGATGCAGCGGACAGGGCGCAATACCTTGATTGTGGATGCTTACAATGCCAATCCTTCATCGATGGCTGCTTCGCTCCGCCATTTCGCCGCCTTTTCGGGTGCACCCAAACTGGCCCTTCTCGGCGATATGCGGGAACTCGGGGCGGACTCGGTGGCGGAACACGTCGCCATCCTGCGCCTGCTGGAGGAATATGGCATTCCGGCGTACCTCGTCGGGGAGGAATTCGGCAAGGCGCTTGCCCAGCATCCCTGCCCGCTTGTACGGGGGCATCTGCCCGGCGCTGCCGACCTTGCCGCCCTGCCGGAACTGGCCGTGCTTCGCGGCTGTTCCATCCTCATCAAAGGTTCTCGTTCCATGCAGATGGAGCAGGTGATACCGGTGTTGTAAAAGCCGGCCCGTACCCGGGCCTGTGCCTATTGGAAAATGGCGCCCGTGTCTTCCGGTGCTATACCGCCAACAGCTGGGTGTCCACCAGCCAGGGACTGTCAACCAACCGCCGGCATCCGGACGGCGTTTTCTTCGGGAATTAAGTAAATTGTAAAAAATAACCTGCATCAACGCTCCCTGTCGCTACGCGACCCTATCCGGGCAAATGGTCGCTTATGATGCAGGTTATTTTTAAACGTCACTAAGCGGCGTGGAAAACTTCCGGCCGGAGGTTATTCTCCCCGGATTTCCGCCATGATGCGGTCCATCTTTGCGTAGTATTCCAAGGTCCAGATGACAAAGCGGATATCTACGTTCACGCATTTGCTGTAGCCCGGCGTCCAGAAGAAATCCCCGGCAAGGGATTCTTTGTTGCCGTCGAATGCAATCCCGATGAGTTCTCCCCATGCATTGAGTACGGGCGAGCCGGAATTTCCGCCGGTGATGTCGTTGTCCGTCAGGAAGTTTACCGGCCATTTCCGGGGCAGCAGCGCTTTCCATTCCGGTTTCAGCCGAAAATCATACAGGGCCGGATTTTCCTTGGCTAAGATTTCTTCCGTGCGGGTTTGCCACGGGAGTTCGCGCCCGTCCCGCCGGAAACTGCCGACACAGCCGTAGGTAAGGCGCATCGTGGAATTGGCGTCGGGGTACTGGAGGATGCCCTTTTCCTCCCGGTAGCGGTAGAGGGCGCGGGTATAGGCGTCGTCCAGTTCGCCGGGACGCGGACTGCCCAGCACCTGGTCAACGGCTTTGTTGAGCGCCGGGGCGTCGATGTCCGCATAGAAGCGGAAAATCGGGTCCCGGGTGGTCATGTAGTCATCCTGCCACAGCCAGTCAGCCAGGGCGTCCAGGTCGCAGTACCCGTTTTTGCGGAAGCGCTCGCGGACTTCCCGCTGGTAAGGCCCCCACCAGAGACTGTCCACATTTTCGTAAAAAGTCTTGACGCCGTATGAGAACAGGTCTTTCTCCACCCGCATGTCCATGTCCGCATAGAACTTTTCACAGGCGGCGTCATCGGGGTCGTGCATTTTTTTGAGCCGCATGGCGACAGCCGCCATCCGGGACCCCCGCAGCAGGCATTCCCGGTAATAGGTGATATTTTTCCAGACATTCCGGATTTGCCGGTATTTGCTGTCCAGCCCGGTTTTCAGCCGCTCGTTTTCAGCCCCTTGCAGCGCTTTCTCCAGCTGCTGCTTTTCCCGGACAACCTGGAAACGCCGGCAGCATTGGACGACGCCTTCGTTGTTTTCCTGCACGTTGCTGAGCGAGAAATACTGGTCGGAATACTGCAGGCGGATGGCCGGGTCTTTCTCCATCCACGCCGAGAGAATGGCCAGCTGTTCGCCGCGTACCTTGTTGGTGATGGGATACAGGAACGAGACCGTGTAGTCCACCTTGGCGGAACCGGCGTAGCGGTCCGTGTGTCCCGGATAGCCCAGAATCATCGTGAAATCTCCCGGCTGGTATCCTTTCTCACTGACCGTCAGCCATTTCTTTGGTTTCAACGGGACGTTGTCCCTGCTATGGGGGGCCGGTGACCCGTCGGGGGCGGCATAGATGCGGTACAGGGCGAAGTCACATTTGTGCTGCGGCCATTCCCAATTGTCGATGTCTCCGCCGAAAAAGGCAATGCTGACCGGCGGCGCCGCCACGAGCCGGATGTCCGTATATACCTGATACAGGGCGATATAGTATCTGGAACCGGCCCACATGTCGCTTAATGATGCTTCCAGCCCGCTTGCTTCCTTGTACTTCGTTTCGAGCAGGTAGGAAATCCGACGCATCCCGTGGGGTCTTCCGGCCGCTTTTTCCTGTGCCTGCAATGCTTCTATTTCCCCGGTGACGTCGATGATGCGCTGCAGGAATTGGACGCTTTTGCCCTTGATGTAGATTTCTTCCTCGCCCGTGCGTGCCCAGAATCCGTCTTCCAGGTAATTGTGCTCCGGCGTACTGAGCCCGTGGACATCCGCATAGGCGCAGTGGTGGTTGGTGAGCAGCAGTCCCTGGGGCGATACCATCGAGCCGGTGCAGCCGAAGTCGAGGGATACGATGGCGTCTTTGAGCGATACGGCATCCGCATTGTAGATTTCGTCCGCAGAAAGCTTCAGCCCCTTGGCTTCCATCTTGTCCACCAAGGCCCGGGAAATGGCGTTTACCATCCACATGCCCTCGTCGGCCCGGGCCGTCAGGG
>JAGAFI010000163.1 GCA_017612675.1 Bacteroidales bacterium | reverse complement strand
GTCTGGGGCATGCCGGTTACTTCAGACACATACGCGCCGTCGTTGCTGCCGGGTTCGTGGGCATAATAGACCACCAGCAGATACCCGTTCCCGAAGGCGCGGGCGGTGTTCGCTTCATAGCTGCCCTGCCATTTGCCATGGCCGTAGCCGGGGTGGCAGTCCAGACAGGATTTCCGCACAGCGGCAGGGCCGAGGCCCTTGAACGGGGCCGTGTTCAGGGTGAAATTGCGCTCGAAGAACATCTCGCCGTGGTTGAACTGGGATGTCAGTCCCTGCCGGGTGACAGCCGGTGTTTCGTCTTCATAGCAGCCTGCCGTAATGTTGTCCGTGGTGCCCAGTTCGCCGCCGGGATACCATTCGCTGGCGGTGAAATTGCCCACGGCCTGCCCGACATAGGGGGCGTCGGAGACTTTCGATGCCCCTGTCGGGGTATCCGGTACATCGCAGGAGACGGCTGCGGCCAGGGTCAGGCCTGCCATCAGGAAGAATCTCGTCGTTTTCATGATAAGCATGCTAGAGTTTGGAAATCCAGTCCGCGGCTTCGTTCAGCAGCGCGTCCAGGGCGTTGATCCGGGTGATGCAGTTTTCGGCCTCCGGCGAGGTGGGGTTGTCCACAAACGCTCCTTTTGCCATCGCGTCGTCCAGGGATTGGACGGCTGCGGTCAGGGCGCTTTCCAATTCGGCGGCTTTCTCCCAGTTATGCTTTTTCAGGAATGTGGCAATCGACGCGTTTTGGGCTGCCGTAGCGCCTTGGCTGCCGTAGAGACTGTATTGGATGGACAGGATATTGTCTTTGAAGTCCTGATAGGATTTCTTGGAATACGGGGATTCGATGTAGTCGGGTTCGTATTCCGCCCCGTTTACATAATGGGCGGTGCCGATCTTGGTGTTCGCCACCTCGTTGCAGATATTGGAACATCCGGCCACGAGGATGGAGACGACGGCTTCCTGCCAGTTGCGGTAGGTGCTTCCTGCCTGACCGGTCTGCAGGAGGTTCTCGCCGTAGGTCAGGCCGCTGTCCATGACCGTATTCAGTTCCAGCGTCTCTTCCACCAGCTTGACGCGGTCTTCCGGGCATCCGGGGTCCCACGCTGCCTGCAACTCGAAGCAGTAATTGCGCAAATCTTCGGCTACGGCTGCGGCGAAAATGATTTCGCTTTTGCCCGTAACCTGCCGTCCGGCGAAGGCTTCATCGTTCTCGATTCCGTTCAGGTCTGCCGCCGTGCGGTTTTTCCCATCCCGGAAAATGATGAACTCGATGCCGTGGAAGCCCAGCGAGGCCGCCCCCACTTCATCGACGGCGCCGGCTCCTTCCGCATCGAGGTCGGCGATGGTCTCGGCATGGGAGAGGCTTTTGGCAAGTTTGTCCTTGTCCAGCGGCCAGGAGTCTATGTGCGGGTCGATGCCGTAGGCGGTGGCGGCGCCGAAGAGGAAGGCTTCGCTCTGCTCCCACCATTGGCGGGCTTCCAGGAACGTGGCGCATACCCGGTCAATCTGCTCCTGGGTGTACTGGCCGGAAGCTTTCATGGCAGCCAGCTGGCTGTAAAACTGGCTGGCTGCATCGGCGAGGTTTCCGTAAATCCGGTACACGACCCCGGGGACGTATTGCGCGACAGCCGCTTTCAATTCTTTTTCCTGCCCGGTCTGGGAAACGTCGGGCATTTTTTCACAGGCGGCAGCGCCCGTCATGCAGGCGGCTGCCAGAAGGAGTTTTCCAATCTGTTTCATGATGTATGGTGTGCTGTTAATGTCTGAAAAATGCCATGTAGCATATGCCGAGGCTGACGGAAGGTTCCGGGGTGTAGCCCGCTTTCAGGAAGCGGTGGGAGTATTCCAGCTTGAAAGCCAGTTGCGGCAGGGGATAGTAGTTCAGTCCTACGGCGATGCGGTGCCTGGCCGTCCAGTCTGCCGCTTCCTGTCCCGCATCGGGGATGTAGGAATTGTAATATTCATAGCGAGAAAAAAGGAACAATTGTTGCCCGGTATCCTTGGGGCGCAGCCAGGGCAGGATGTCGTATCCCGTCTCGCATCCGGCGGCGAAAGCGCCCTTTCCGACCGCAGATTTCTTGTACGGGGCGTTGTTGGCGCTGCGGTTGCGTTTCATATTGCTGATGACGGCGGCATCACCCACATGGCCGTAATCGACATTGCCCCTGGCGATGAATCGCTTGCCGGTGTAAGCGAAGTCAAACGCGCCGATGGCCGTGCGACCGGTTACTCCGTAATAACGCGAGGTCTCCGGAATCACCTCATAGGGATAGGTGTTGTTAAACGCCCTTCCGTAAAACCCGCTGAGAGACATTCTTAGATTCTTTATGGCGTAATTGTCAATCCGCCCGGCAAAGCCCAGCTGGTTGGCGGCCTTGAATTCAAAGGGAGAGCCTGCGCCGTATTTAACAAAATGCTCCGTGCTGAACATATAAGCGTCCAGCCCGGCAACGACCATGGCTTCATACCTCCAGTGTGCGGTGCGTCCCCACAGACTGATGCCCGTGTCGTGCCACGTGGACGGGAGTATCGTATATTCTCCTTCAGGCCGGTACACCGTAAAGTAATGCAGGGGCTCGTGGGCATTGTTGAGGCTGCCTACCGGCACGACGATATGCCCCAGCCGGATGTTGAACGCCGTGCAGAAACTTTTCTGGAGCCAGAATTGTTCTAGGGCGACTTCGCCTCCTTTTTCCACTTCCGTTTCCCATTCTCCGGCCTCTTCGAATTCTTTCTCCACGGCGCCGCCGGTACCGCCGTGTTCGAATTCTATTTCTGTCTGCATGCTCCAGCCTTTCCCGAAATCGTAGCCTATGTAGATGACGGCATGGGGAATGTCGAATCGTCCGTGCTGCTCGCCCCGGTGGGATGCTGCGGAAGAATAACGGTACACGTTGTCACTGTAGAAGTTGCGGGTCAGTGCCACTTCTCCGTAGCCCCCGACGGAAAGCCTTTCTTCCGGCTTCTGCTGTGCGGCAACCGGTGTGAGGGACAAGGCAAATCCCAGCAGGATGGTAATGCAATGTTTCATGACCCTGCAAAATTATTTCCGGCCTCATTCCCCTGCAATCCCCACATGACGGGAAATCTTTCCTGCCCCGGAATGCCCCGGCAGCGCCAAATTACCCACAAATGGGGATGGAAAGGGACGGGGATTTTCTGTACCTTTACACACAAAACCAGCGAGCCCGTGCCAATGAACGGAGACATATTGACCGCCGGGATGAAGATGGCGGATTTGATGAACCGGGATTTCACGCTTTCGGGCGTTCTGGAGCGGATGGGGCTTTCCTTCGGCTTTGGGGATGAGACCGTTGGCGAGGTCTGCTCCCGCGCCGGCGTCAATACGGACACGTTTCTCCTGATTTGCCGGGTGTACCTGTCGGAAGATTATGCACCTTCCCGGGATGTGCTGGAACATATCGACCTCCGGGACGTGCTCCGCTACCTTCGCCTGTCGCATACCTATTATGAGGGATTCGCAGTCAAGAACCTTTCCGAATCGCTGGATGCCCTGATGGCTCCCTGCGGCGACACGCACAAGATGATTATCGCCCGGTTCTTCTCCGATTACACGCAGGAATTGTCCCGGCACTTCGAATATGAGGAGACAGTGGTTTTCCCGTATGTGGAGGCCATGCTCGACAAGGATGTCAAGGATGATTTTTCCATCGGACAGTATGAGCGGCACCACACCGATGTCCAGGAGAAACTGGACGATCTGAAGAAACTGATCATGACCTATCTTCCCCGGCAGTGCGACCGTCGGCTCATGCACGGGGTGCTTTCGGAAATCTTCGCGCTCGAGACGGATTTGCGCAAACACACGATGATTGAAGACGGCATCCTGAGTCCTGCCGTCAACCATTTGGAAGACCTGGGCGAGGGGGGAGAGGCGGTCGCACCGGGCGACAAACTCTCCTCCCGGGAAACCGAAATCCTCGCTGCGGTGGCGCAGGGGCTGCTCAACAAGGAAATAGCCTCCAAGTACAACATTTCCATACACACCGTCATCGCCCACCGCAAGAATATCGCGCGCAAAACCGGCATCAAGACCATCGCCGGACTCACGGCATACGCGATATGGAACAACCTGATAGAAATGTAGGAAGGGAAAGGATGGCTTTCAGCCGCATATGCAGCGGTGCAGCGCTTGTCGGAAAGGGAAGTTTGGTATCTTTGCACACTTTTATGATGGGTATGAAAATGAAAAAATGGAAATATGCTGCCTGCCTGCTGCTATCCGTCGCATTGTGTGCAGGATGGCCTGCCCGTGCCCAGAAAGGAACGGATGCCAGCATTACGGGCCATGTGACGGATGCCGTGAGCGGGGAACACCTGCCCTTCGTTACTGTCATGCTCAAAGGAACCATGCTGGGGACGCAGACCAGCGCATCCGGGCATTATATCCTGCGCAACCTGCCCTTGGGCAACTATACCGTGGTCGCTTCCACCATCGGGTATGCGGCGGCGGAGCAGGACATCGACATCCGGGCGGGGGAGACGCTGGAAATCAACCTGGTCATGCGCGAGGACCCTTATGCCTTGGAGCAGGTGGTCGTCAGCGCCACGCGCAACCACAGTTCCCGCAAGGAATCCCCGACCCTCGTCAACGTCTTGGATACGCGCATCTTTGCGACGACCTCTTCCCCGACGCTGGCGGACGGACTGGGCTTCCAGCCGGGTGTGCGCGTGGAGAATGATTGCCAGAACTGCGGCTATACGCAGGCCCGCATCAACGGTCTCTGCGGCCATTACTCACAAATCCTGATAGACTCGCGTCCGGTCTTTTCCGCCCTGGCCGGCGTCTATGGGCTCGAGCAGATTCCGGCGGCGATGATTGACCGCGTGGAAGTGGTCCGGGGCGGCGGTTCCGCCCTCTTCGGTGCTTCCGCCATCGGCGGCACCATCAACATCATTACGAAAGAAGCTCTGCGCAGCAGCGCCGAAGTCGCCCACGATTTTACCGCCATCGGTATGTCCTGTGCCTGTGACAACAACACGAACCTGACCGCTTCCATGGTGTCGGACGACGGGAAAGCCGGGCTTTTCATTTTCGGGCAGAAGCGTACCCGGGACGGATATGATGCGGACGGAGATGGTTTTACGGAAATTCCTACCGTCCAATCCGTCACCGTAGGGACGCGGGGACATCTCCGGCTGGGCCCTTTTGCCAAGCTGAACCTCGAATACCATGGGGCCAAAGAATTCCGCCGGGGCGGCGACCGGCTGGACTATCCTGCGCACGAAGCCCTGATTGCCGAGCAGGTCGAACACATGACCAACAGCGGCTCCCTCAGTTTCGACGGACAAAGCGCCGACGGCAGGCACCATTACAGCGTGTATGCTTCCGCCCAGCTGATAGACCGCGGCAGCTATTACGGCGGCGGCATGGACCCGAATGCCTATGGCCGGACCCGCGACCTGACGGCTGTCGCCGGTGCCCAGTACACCTTTAATATGAAACGGCTGCTGTTCATGCCCGCGCAACTGACGGCTGGTATGGAGTACAATTTCGACAAACTGCACGATGTTTCCCTGGGATATGCCCATACCGTCGATCAGACCGTCCATATCGGCAGCGCCTATCTCCAGAACGAATGGAAGAATACGCACTGGAGCATCCTGGCGGGGGTCCGCTTTGATAAGCACAACCTCATCGGGGCTCCCATTTTCTCGCCGCGCTTCAATGTCCGCTACAGCCCTGTCCGTGATTTGGGGTTCCGCGCCGTTTATGCCACCGGATTCCGTGCACCGCAGGCTTTCGACGAGGACCTGCATATCTCCGTCGTGGGCGGGGAACGCACGCGCATCCGCATGGCGGAGGGCCTGCGGGAAGAACGCTCGCATTCCTTCAGCCTTTCCGGCGACTGGTACCATACTTTCGGTCGTGTCAAGACGAATTTCATGGTCGAGGGCTTCTATACGCTCTTGAAAGACACTTTCGCCCTGCGCGAGACCGGTGAGCGGGCCGATGGCGGCAGCAGCAGCGTGCTGGAACGTTACAACGGTTCCGGCGCAACGGTCTATGGCTGCAATATTGAAGGAAAGGCCGAAGTCGGCACCCGTTTCCGCCTGCAGGCCGGCATCACCCTGCAACGCAGCCGTTATGAGAAGCCGGAAGTGTGGAGTGCGGACCCGTCTGTCGCCCCTTCCGTCAAGATGTTCCGCTCGCCGGACTCCTATGGCTATCTCGTAGCCAGTTATGTGCCGCTCAAGGCCCTGACGCTCAGCTTGTCCGGTGTTTATACGGGGTCCATGCTGACGCAGCATTTCGCGGGGAGCGGCACGCCCGTGGACGTCGCCGTCGATACGCCGCGCTTCTGGGACATGGGGTGCAAGGCCGCTTACGAATGCCGTATCATGCACGCCTGTTCACTGGAGATGCACGTCGCCCTGAAGAACATCTTCAATGCCTACCAGCGGGATTTCGATACGGGCGAGTTACGGGACTCCGGCTATATCTACGGCCCGTCCCTGCCCCGCTCGCTGGTCGTCGGGGCCGTCCTGCGCCTGTAGGGGAGGAACCTGCCCGCTGCCATCGACGGAGTTTGGCGGCATGTCGTAGGAGTGTGTGGAAACAGGGCTTCGGTGGTGCCCCATGTCTCACAAAACAGATGCACTCGCATCGCTGAACGCGCCCGGTCCCTTGACCCAAACAGACGGGCCTTTTCCGGGCTTCTGAAAATGATTGGCGGGCCTCTTTGTCAAAAAAGAATGGAAAGGAAGGCTGTATGGCGGGAAAAGTCTTGGGTTACCCCCGTTTTTTCACCCCCGTTTTTTCGTGCGGGACACGCTTGTTTTTTGTTCGGCAAGTCGTAACTTTGCGCCTGCATTTGAAAAAGCGGGGATATGCAGGGATTTTGGACTGTCGTTTTGCTGGTTGTTTCCAACATTTTTATGACCTTTGCCTGGTACGGGCAATTAAAACTGGGGGAAATCGTACCCGGATTCAAGGACTGGCCTCTCGTGCTGGTCATCCTGTTGTCATGGGGCGTCGCCCTGTTCGAGTATTTCTTCATGATTCCTGCAAACCGTATCGGTTCGACGGTCAATGGCGGTCCTTTCAACCTGATGCAGCTGAAAATCATTCAGGAAGTCATTTCCCTGACCGTCTTTACCCTGATTGTGCGGATGGTGTTTAAAAATGAACCCATCCAATGGAACCATTTCGCCGCTTTTGCGTGTATGATTGCTGCGGTTTTTTTCGTGTTCCTGAAATAAAATTTGCAGAATTCCGAAAAATCCCTAACTTTGCGTTCTCAAATCGGTGGGTTCGTATAACGGTTAGTACTCGAGATTCTCAATCTCGCAATAGGAGTTCGATTCTCCTACCCACTACGCCCAAGGGGTTGGTGCAGAAGTTTCAGAACTTGGCAGCCAGCCTCTTTTTTTTGCTTGTCTCCGCAGGGGGCCGTGGTCACGTAAACGGGGCCCACAAGCGAAGCGCAGTGGGCGGGATGAGCGAAGGATTCCGGAGGAGCGCCGTCTGCGCCCGGAGGCGGAATGACACAAAAAAAGAGGATGACCTCAAGTCCTGAGACTTTGGGTCATCCTCCTCATGCATGTATTCCCGCTGTTTATTTCTTGTTGAGGCGGAAGAGTTTCGGGTCTTTCTGCGTAGCTGCATAGGCGCTGAAACGGGCGTTGCCGCTGTTGGAGTTCCATTGCATGCGGTAGGTATTTCCGTCGGCCTCCAGCACCTGCTCACAGGCAACTTTGCCGGTCTCGGAATCGATGGCGATGGTCCACGTGGTGGCCGTTTCCTGACAGCTGACCTTGTTCTTTTCCTTTACATACAGGTAACCGTCTTCGCCGGACAGGGTCCAGCCATTGGCCGCGCTGCCATTCAGGGTAAAGGTGTACACGGCATCTTCGGACGTGAAGTACGTGTCGTCTTCGTTGGCGTTCACCGCCACATAGCCGAAGAAGGTGCCGTTGTAATGTCCGACGGCGTGCCAGGCTTCATAGCTCTGTCCGGAAACCTTGTAGGTCTCATGGGCATAGAAGGTGACGATATCCCCGTCCATCAGGTCGGCGGCATTCGTGACCAGTTCCCAGCTGCCTGCCGGGGCCGGGGCGGACTGAGAAACGGTAACCGTTGCGGTCAGCGTGCTTTCCGTCGCATGCGTGAAGGTGATGGTCCCCGTGCGGGCGGCGTCGGTATTGGCCGCTGCGGTCACAACCACGCTGTTCGTCCCTTTCTGGAAACTCAACCAGGATTCCGTGCTGCTCACGGTCCAGTTGGCATTGTCGGAATCGACGGTAATTTCCGTTTCGCCGCCATTGGCGCCGAAACTCAGGGAAGTGGGATTGACGGTCAGGGTAGCGCTTCCGGCAATCTCCTGGATTTCGGTGAGGATGACCGTCATCTTCTTTGAGCTGGCGTTGTAGCCGGCAGCGTATCCCATGACCTCGACTTCCTTGCCATTGTATGCGGCGACAATTCCCTGCAGGCTGACCTTGATGTCGATGCCCTCAAGCGTGATGACATATCCGTCGAGAAGGCCTGTTGCGGCGACGTAGTCCACCGGCTTGATGGCTTCCGTTGCATAGGCGTCCAGTTCCGTGGCCGTCAGTTCGAGGGGCTTGGGATAGATGATGGTCGGGGCGTCTCCCGTCTTGGTCATCGTGACGTTTACCGAATTGGCATTCGTGAATTCCAGCAGTTTGTAATAGTTCTTGACATATCCGGAAACCGTCAGGATGTCGCCTGCTACGAAGCCATGATTGCTCTTGTAGGCAATGATGGTACCCGTTCCGTCGTCCAGGACGGCGTAGGCCTTGTATGCGGCCATGACGGTGGCGTTCTGCACTTCGAAAATCTCTTCGGAGACACTGCCTTCCGCCAGGGTGGAGCAAGCTTCCAGGACCTCGGCGATGGTGGTCGTCCCGGCTGCGGCGGCAGCCTGGTTCAGGGTAACGGTGTAGCGCTGCGTCGCTACGTCGGCGTTGGCGGTTGCAACGACAATCTCATAGCTCTTGGCTTGCGTATCGGTGTTGGCCGCAAAGGAGAGCGCGATGGTCGCGTTGCCGTTTCCGCTCGCAAGAGACCCGGATACACCGGCGGGGAAAGTGACGGTCCAGTCCACGTTGCTGACCACTTCGATGGTGGCATTCGTCGCATCTGCCGCCACATTGAGGGTGAGCGGGGAAACGATGAAGGTCTTGACATCCACCGGGGCCTCGTCTTCGGACACATAGAGGGCAATGGCGCTCTGGCTGCCCGTGGCATAGCAGGAGAAGATGGATGAACCGGCGTTGTAGCGCAGGGTGTTGCGCTTTACGTTTGCATCGGCGCTCACGACAGAGATGACTCCCTCCGTGAAGCTGATGTTCCAGCTGGAGGCCAGGCTCAGCGTACTGGTGGTCTTGAGGTAGTTGCTTGACCCGGTGCCGCCGGCGGCCCAAATGTAACCGGGTGCGTCCTCGCCAAGGGCGCGGAGGGCGAAGGTGCCGCTCGCGCTGCCGTTCTCAAGCTGGAAGATTTCGACGTTGGCGGCCGGCGTCAGAATCAGGGAGCCGTCTTCGTTTTTGGTAACGGAGGCCTGGGCGCGGTTGTTGGTGTTCTGCGTCGTGCTGATGGCATAATTGGCATCCTGGGCGGCGACAATCACTTTGCTGCCCACCACGAGGTCGGCCAGGCTCTCCGCCCGCTTGTATGTCTTCGGACTTTCGATATCGACGCCGGACATGTCCACGTTGATGAGGGCGATATGGCCGGACTGGAAGGAACGGTCGGGGGTAATCTTCTTGGAGAACGTACCCTTGTCCGTGTTGATGGTGATTTCGAGGGCCCCCACATCTACGGGCGCAATGGCGAACCATACGTTGGAGACGGTAGTCGTATTTACGCTGATGGTCTTGATGC
>JAGAFI010000162.1 GCA_017612675.1 Bacteroidales bacterium | reverse complement strand
GGTTCCCCCAGCATCCACGCCATCCGCTCGGCAATCTGCCGGGCGGCCACGCGCCGCGGTTCCAGCATCAGCACCTTCCCCTCGGGCAGGTCCTCCAGGATGGTAAGCGGAAGCAGCGTGGACTTGCCGGCACCCGGCGGCGCGGTCACAATGAGGCGCGGATGCGTCTCCAGCATACGGTTTACCTCCCCGGCAATGGCAAAAGCCGGCAGTTGCTCCATTTCCGTATGCCTCAAGACAGTCATATTTGCAAAGTTAACGTTTTTCACGCTATCTAGGCCTTACGGGCTTTTGTGTTTTTGTAACTCACTGAATGGCAAGCGTTTACAAAAATGCAGAATCCCGTGCCCCCTCAAAAACAGGGGTGCGGGATTCCGTGTTTCTCATAAGTTGCTGAGAGGTAGCTTGTTACGGGTTGCGCCAAAGCCTGGCGCAAGCTCGGGAACCGCAAGCTCGGGAACCGCAAGCCCGGGGCGCCGGCACAAGCTCGGGAACCGCAGGTGGAAAACCTGAAGTCCATTACTCCTCCTGGCGGGCTATCAGGATAGGGATGGGCCGGCCGTCCCGGTAGGCGGTGATGCGGGCCTCCGGGAAGCCTTGGGCGCGCACCAGATTCAGGTCCAGCAGCGCACTCACATAGGTGGGATAGAGCCCTACGGAATACGTATAACGCAGATTGGACGCCAGCCGCTCATACACCGGAGACAAACCATGGATGTCCTCCAGCGAAGCGTGTCGGGGCGAAGTGAAGATTTCGATCTGATACACGATTCCCGGCGGCAGCGTGTTGTCGAAGGCAAAGCGGCCCACGGGCGCCACCCGGAAGGAGTTGTTGACCGGATGTATACCCACTTTCATCTTGAAGCGGCCGCCCATGCTGTTTTTGGCAAAGGTGTACGCCTGCTCCGCACCCACCACCTCTTTGTCTTCCTCATTGGTGACCACCCCGCTCTGCAGAAAACTCTGCTCTACCAGACGGATTTCCAGGTTCACCTCTTCCAGCAGCGCCTGCAGCGAATCCCGCACCGCCGGCACGGAACAGGCGGCGATGGAATCCCGCAACACGCGCGCTTCCTCCATTTTACGCGTATACAGGCGCGTGGTGGCGTTTCCGGGCAAGGCCGATGACATGGCCGATGCATTATCGATACGCGTAGGATCCTTCACCGGCTTCAGCGAAACGATGCGCAGCAGCTCTTCCCTATCCCGGACCGGCTTCCGCTCCCGGGACGATGCATATTCCACTACATACACATACACGGAGTCGCGCGAGCAATCCCGGTTGGACGCGAAAAGCGTGTACTTGCCGTCTTCGGTGTCCATCAGGAGGAAATCATCGGCCGGCGAATTGAACGGGAAACCCAGGTTCACCGGCGTTCCCCAGGACGCGCTTTCCGGATCCCAGGCCGATGCATACAGGTCGAAACCTCCCATCCCGGACAGGCCGTCGGAGGCAAAATACAACGTTTGTCCGTCCGGGGAAAGCAAGGGGAAAATCTCGCTGCCGGTGGACAGCAGCGGCTCCCCCGCCAGGCGGGGCGCCCGCCACAGGCTGTCCAGGTCTTCGGTAACGAAGAGGCTGCGGGAGCCGGAACGGTCCGGCGCAGAGTAATAGAGGACATCGGCCCCCTTGGGATAATAGAGCGGATAACCCTCCAGGGAATCCAGCGGATTGGGCGAAGTGCGCCAGGCGTGCGGTGCCAGCGGATAATAAAGGTAGAAATCCTTGCGGGAAAAGCGCTGGCGGGCCACCACGTGGGGATCGGCACAGAAATCCATCATATTCGCAGCGTTCTGCGCGAGGGCCGCCTCCCCTTCCCTACCCACGGAAAGATACAGGTCCACGGCGTCCTGGAAGCAGTAGGCTTTGTACAGGCTGTCGGCCTTGGCCAGCACCAGCTCCAGGGAAGGACGCGCCGGTGCCACAGGCATTTCCAGGGGCACGGGCCGGTCCATAACGTGCTGGGCCGACAGGGAAAAACCTGTCGCAAGCAGGAGAAAAACGATGCCGGATACGCGTTTGTCCATGGTCTTTTGAGCCTACAAAATTAACAAATAGTTCCGAGAAAGTTCGTAAATCAGAAAAAATTAGTAAATTTGCAGCCTATTTTGCGGTAGTGTCTAGTGACGCTACCCGAAAACTTGACTAAAGTAATTATTAAAACATAAACAAACATGCAAAGCAAAGGTTGGATCAGATTCGTCGCTATTCTGCTCGCCATCGCCAGCATCTGGCAGCTTTCCTTCACTGCGGTTACCCGCATCCAGGAAAGCAAAGCTGCCAAATATGCCGCCGAACAGGCCCAGCAGTACGTAGAATCTAACAATGTGCCCGCCGATGTCCGCGAATACGTGCAGGACTCCGTGGCCAATTTCAGAAACAGAGCCTACATTGACTCTATCAGCGCCGAAAAGGTGTTCTTCGGATACACCTTCAAGAGCGTGAAAGAAAAGGAAATCAATCTGGGTCTGGACCTCAAGGGCGGTATGAACGTAATGCTGCAGGTGCAGCTGGAAGACCTGGTGAAGGCCCTCTCCGGCAACAGCACGGACCCGGACTTCGTAGCAGCTCTCGCCCAGGCCAAGGCCAACAACGTGAACTCCAGCCAGGATTTCATCGGCCTGTTCGCCGAAGCTTGGCAGCAGGTGGCTCCCCAGCGCCGTCTGGCCGAGGTTTTCGC
>JAGAFI010000161.1 GCA_017612675.1 Bacteroidales bacterium | reverse complement strand
GCCATCAACACCATCAAGAGCGTCACGCTGGGAGAGGGTTCCGAAGTAAACGGCTTCCAGACCGGCTCCGGCTACTCCGGCCGGGCCGTCAAGCCCGTCGCCCTGCGCCATATCCTGGCCATGGCCAAGAACCCCATCATGAAGAACATCCAGTATAGCGGCATCGGCGGCATCGAGACTTGGCGTGACGCGCTGGAATTCATTCAGTTGGGCTGCCGGAACGTACAGGTCTGTACCGCCGTGATGCAGTACGGCTACCGCATCATTGACGACATGGTTTTGGGGCTGCAGAACCATATGGCCGGGCGCGGGATTGACAATCTGGCCGATTTGGTCGGCGAACTGCTGCCGAAGTTCTATCTGCCGCACGACCTGGACCGTAATACCATCGTCTTTCCCAAGATGGATCGGGAAAAGTGTATCGGCTGCGGGCGTTGTTACACCTCCTGTTCGGATGGCGGACATCAGGCCATCAGCTTTGGAGAAGACCGCAAACCCCGCGTGAACGGAACCAAGTGCGTGGGATGCCTGCTTTGCCGCCTGGTCTGTCCGACTGGCGCTATCAGTCCCGCCAAGCGGATTCCGAAAAAATGAGGCGTGGCATGAAGCGTCTGGTCTCTTTTGCTATTCTGGTAATCGCGTGGTTTTCGACCGCTTATGCCCAGGAACCTTATCTGCCGGTAGAGGAGATGCCCGATTTGATTTTGTGCCTTCCGCCGCCGCCAGCGGAAGGTTCGCCTGCCTTCCGTTATGATGTCCGGCGCTATCGCTGGGGAAAGCGCCAGCGCCGGGATGCCGGACGGGCGGCCATGACCCGGCGCGATGCCGTGTGGAACTATGAGGCGTTGCTTGCCGAGTTTGCCGGGCCTTTCGGGACGGTTGTTTCTCCGCAGGCGACGCCGCAGACCTGGACGCTCCTGGAAACGAGCCTCCGGACCGTGGACCAGATTCGCGTGGCCCCCAAGGCATATTTCCACCGCCAGCGGCCCTTCGAGTATTTCCATGAGCATACGTTCACCGGCGAGGATGCGGCCTTGCGCGGCGAAGGCAGTTATCCGTCCGGGCACACCATCCGTTCCTGGCTGGTCGCGTTGTTGCTGGCGGAACTGAATCCGGCGGCGGCCAATGCCGTGTACGCCCGCGCGTGGGCGTATGGAGAAAGCCGGGTGATTGCCGGTGCCCATTGGCAGAGCGACGTGGATGCCAGCCGGGTTGCGGCCAGCATCGGTTATGCCAGTCTCCAGGCCAGCCCGGCCTTTCGTGCCCAGATGTCCCTGGCGCAAGCGGAATGCCGCCGCCTGTGCAAATAAAATGGCTTTTCCCCTGATTGAAAACGGAGGCCGGAGGGTCATTATAATGTGGCATATTTCTGCAGCCACCATTTCAAGATGGGGCGACAAGTACAAGGGCTTCATGCGACAAATGTCATTTCGGGTGGTATATAAGAAAAAGTGCGGACAATGTGCTAAAAGCAAATTTATTTTGAAATTTCCGACGGAATTGCGACCTTTGTACCGGAGAGATGGCCGAGTGGTCGATGGCAACGCACTCGAAATGCGTCAGACGGGTCAAACTGTCTCGGGAGTTCGAATCTCCCTCTCTCCGCCATCGAAAAGATAATCTTATTTGATTATCAATAATTAAAACAAAATGGTTTCAAGTGCTAACATTTTTGTTAGCGCTTCATTTTATCCGGAAATCCCGGAAAAGAACGACAGGGGACGATGATTTCGATTGATGACGTAACGGTGGCCTACGGCGGATTCGTCCTGCTGGATAAAATCAATTTCCATATCAGCGAGTCGGATAAAATCGGTCTCGTCGGCAAGAACGGCGCGGGCAAATCAACGTTGATGAAACTGATTGCCGGCTTGCAGCAGCCGACCTCTGGCCAGATTGACAAACCCCAGCATCTGCATATCGGGTATCTGCCGCAACTGATGGAGCACGGAAAAGGCCGCTCCGTGCTGGAAGAGACGATGCGCGTCTTTGCCCGGACGGCTGACATGGAGCGGGAAACGGAGCGGATTTCCGCGGAGCTCGCTTCCCGGACGGATTACGATTCAGCGGAATATCTGCGGCTGATCGGACAGCTTTCGGAATTGAACGACCAGTTGTCCGTCGCCCATGACGTCCCGCCGGAAATCCAGGCCCGGCAGACCCTGTGCGGCCTCGGTTTCCGTGAAGCGGAGCTGGACCGGAAGACGGAGACCTTCAGCCAGGGCTGGAACATGCGCATCGAACTGGCGAAAATCCTGCTCCGCCGCCCCGACCTGCTGATGCTGGACGAGCCCACCAACCATCTGGATATCGAATCCATCGAATGGCTGGAAGATTACCTGAAAGCGCGCAAGGGTTCGCTGCTGCTGGTCAGCCACGACAAGAAGTTCCTCGACAGCGTGACCAACCGTACCGTGGAAATCATGCTGGGGCATATTTACGACTATAAAGTGCCGTACAGCCGCTATCTGGAACTCCGGGCGGAACGCATCGCCCAGCAGACGGCGGCATGGGAAAACCAGCAGCGGATGATTCAGAAGACGGAGGCCTTCATCCAGGCATTCCGCTATAAACCGACGAAATCCAACCAGGTGCAGTCGCGCATCAAGGCGCTTGAAAAACTGGAGCGTATCGAAATCGACGAGACAGACAACAGCGGCCTGCGCGTCAAATTCCCGCCGGCCCAGCGTGCCGGGGACGTCGTGTACAAAGCCGTGTCGCTGACGGCGGGCTATCCGCAGAAAGTCGTCTTCCGCAATGCCGACATGGAAATCCGCCGCGGCGAGAAGGTCGCATTTGTCGGGCGCAACGGCGAGGGCAAGACGACGATGATGCGTATCATGGCAGGGGAGTTGGCGCCGCTTGCCGGGGAATCCCGCCTCGGGCACAACGTGGATCTGGGGTATTTCGCCCAGAACCAGGACGGGATTCTGGACAAGAACGAGACGGTGTTCGGGACTTTGGACCGGGTGGCGACGGGCGATGTCCGCAGCCGCCTGCGGGACTTGCTCGCGCAGTTCCTTTTCCGCGGGGAAGATATCGACAAGCGCGTAGGCGTGCTGTCCGGCGGGGAACTGGCCCGGCTGGGCATGGCACGGATGATGCTGCAGAACCACAACCTGCTGGCGCTGGACGAGCCGACCAACCATATGGATATCCGTTCCAAGGACATTTTGAAACAGGCCTTGCAGCAATATGACGGTACATTGGTGATTGTCAGCCACGACCGGGACTTTCTCGATGGCCTGGTGGACAAGTTGTATGAGTTCCGGGACGCTCAGGTACGCGAACATCTGGGCAGCGTCGCCGATTTCCTGGCCCGGCGCAAACTGGAGACGTTGCAGGAACTGGAGCGG
>JAGAFI010000160.1 GCA_017612675.1 Bacteroidales bacterium | reverse complement strand
CCATCCGGGCAATCAGGTCCTTGATGCCAGCCAGGGCCGGGTTTTCGGGAGCGTCACCGCCAATAGCCAACTCCTTGCGCCAACGCTTCAGATGCGGGAAGTACATCTTCATCTGGCCGATGTATTCCTCCTTGGTAATGGGTTGGGGCAAGCCCTTGTTCACCTCGCCCACGAACTGGGCGCAATGCACAATCATCTCATCCATCGTGCATTCTTGCAGGAATTTGCCATCCTTGTAACAGTACATGCAATACGCTTCGTTCTTGCTCCCGTCGGCATTGGTGCCCAGCACCTGGTCGTTCAGCGGCATGCCGCAGCTCTGACAGAATTTCATTTCGTTTTCCATTTGCACCACCATTATGCAAATACATTTGGAAGACCGGATGAAAAAACGTATCTTGCACATAATTAAGAGATGACATGAAAAAGCGTTTATCACTCTGGTGGGAAGCATTGACTGGCGGAATCCTCACTTTGCTTGGTTTTTCCGGTTGCGATGCCATACAGCATATTGTAAACCCGCCGGTGGAATACGGCATGCCACATGCCAACTACAAAGTCCTGGGAGATGTCACAGACCCTGACGGGAAACCCATCGAGGGCATTCGCGTCATATTCGCGCCCTATGGCAATCCGGTCGAGGAGCACTGCGAGAACGACACCCTCCATACAGATAGCAAGGGCCATTTCGAATTGGACAAGGCCAAATTCATGTTTGGCTGGGTTGATGAGAATATCTCATTTCTGGCAGAAGATGTTGACGGAAATGAAAACGGGTCTTTCAAGAGCAAGGAAATAGCGGGCAAAGACAAAGTGAGCGTTACCAAAGTGAAAGAGGGAGATGGCCGTTGGTATACCGGTGACTACGAAATCAGCACACAGATTACGCTGGAAGAAAACGCCGAATAATGCCAGGGCTGGATTTCAGGCGCCGCCTGGCGCTCTCAATCGTTAAAAATCAGCAGAATCGTGCCATTCTGGAGCATCCGCTCCGGCACTTGTTCTGGGAATGTACGCTTCGCTGTAATCTTGCATGCCGCCATTGCGGCAGCGACTGCCATGTCACCGCCGCTACGAAGGACATGCCTATGGAGGATTTCGGGAAGGTCCTGGACAGCGTAGCCGGCGCCATGAATCCGCATCAGGTGATGGTGAACATCACAGGCGGGGAGCCCTTGATGCGGCCGGATCTGGAAGCCTGCGGCCGTATGATATATGAAAAAGGCTTCCCCTGGGGAATTGTCACAAATGGCATGGCGCTTACCCCTGCGCGCTACAGGAGTCTGCTGGCAAGCGGACTGCGCTCCATGACCATATCATTAGACGGCCTGGAAGACAGCCATGACTGGATGCGCGGCAGGCAGGGCTCATTCAAAAAGGCAACGGAAGCCATCAAGATGGTCATCGACAGTGGAGAAATCGAATTTGACGTAGTGACCTGCGTAAACAAGCGCAGTTACAGGCAGCTTTCGGATATCAGGCAGTTCTTAATCGGCCTGGGGCTCAAGCAGTGGCGACTTTTTACGGTCTTTCCTGCCGGACGAGCGCTGAATGACCCCGAAATGCAGCTGGACAAGGAAGAATTCCGCGGACTGATGGCGTTCATAAGGAGGACACGTAAAGAAGGGCTTATCAAGGCCTCCTATGGTTGTGAGGGCTTCCTTGGAAACTTTGAAGGTGAAGTACGGGACCAGTTTTTCTTCTGCCGGGCAGGCATAAGCATCGGCTCCGTCCTTGCAGACGGTTCCATATCGGCATGCCCCAGCATCCGGGCAGACTACCACCAGGGAAACATCTACCAGGATGACTTCATGGAGGTCTGGAACACGCGGTTCAGCGTCTTCCGCGACCGCAGTTGGATGCAGGAAACAGCGCCGTGCCGGAGTTGCAGGCAATTCAAGTTCTGCCGGGGAGGCGGAATGCACCTCAGGGACAGTGAGGGGCGCCTGCTCCTCTGCCGCATGAACGATTGCCTCTGAATCTTTGATAATGGGGGTCCCCCGCCGCTATAACCACGGTTTCCGGCATGTTTGCCGACACCGACATTGTGTGATAAACTTAAAAACAATATCTTTGCATTACAATGTCTTTTTCTGTCATTTATGGTAAGTGAAACGCTCCGGGAGGTAACAACCAGACTGGACGACGGAAAATACCGCGTCGTTTCCACGCTGAAGGAGGGGCGTCTTTTTCTTGCAGAAAAGGCGGGAAAGCGTTTCGTCTTAAAAACGGCAGAAGGAGCCAAGGGGCTGGAACTACTGAAAAGGGAGTATGAGATTGCCCTTCGTCTGCAACACCCGTTCATCGCTTCAGCCATAGCCTGGGAAGAGAATACGCCCATCGGTCCGGCCATCGTCATGGAATACATCCGGGGGCGGAGCCTGGCGAAATACCTGCAGGAAAAGCCGTCCCTGGAAGCCAGAAAGAGGGTCTTCGGCCAGCTGCTGGAAGCGGTGGGAGCCATTCACCGTCAGAGCATTATCCACAATGACATCCAACCGGAAAACATCCTCATCACCGAGACCGACAATGATGCCAAACTCATTGACTTCGGGTTTGCCGACGAGGATGCGCATATTCTGGAGAAAGGCTTGGGAGGAACCCGGCAATACGCCTCTCCGGAGCTCCTGGCCCATCAAGATACCGACGCACGCAGCGATATCTATTCCATCGGTTGCCTGATGCGGAATCTTTTTCCGGGCCGGTATTGCCAGATATCAAGAAAATGCTGTCGAACCAATCCGGAGAAGAGATATCGGAATATTGATGAGTTGAAGGACGCCTGGGCACATCGGCAAAGGCCTTTTTGGATGCGCAGTTTCCTGCTGGTGGCGGCGCTGGCACTTGGCGCATTCTACCTTTTCAATATACGCAACCAATCAGCGCCAGCCATTCCGGATATCGATGAGATACCGGAGACTGTCCAGGTGGCCTCAAACGAAGCAGCGCTTCCGGAACCCGGGAGGCAACCCGCCCCGGTATCACGCAGGTCCGAGTCATCTTCATCAGGAAAAGCAGCGACCCCGGCGCCGGAAATCGTTCCCGAGCCCGGCGCTGCGTTCTCAAGGGCCGAAGCAGAGAACTTTGGCCAGGAAGGGGAAAACGCATTCCCTCAGAATATGACCGGCGAATGGCTGGTATATGAAGGAAGCGACGGCTCAGAACTGGTTGTTTCATTATCGCCAAAAGGCGGCGGGCAAGCGGAATTATCCCTTGCCCGTCAGGAATTGGCGGTTTCTTATGGTGACACGGGTGGATACTATTTCATCGTAGAGGGATGCAAGTCCGAGAAGATTCAGCTTACGCAGACTGATTCGACCTTGGTTATTACCCGGCGCGGTGAACCCACCGTCAAGGTTTCCGCCTGGCTGGATGAAGCCTATAGCACCCGGGATTGTTCTGACTATGGCGACTACAAACAGCTGGTAGTCGCCCAATGGAAAAGAGACATCCCCAATAACGAGGATGTGAAGAAGCAGAAGTGGATCATGGAGCACTACTTCACCGACCACTATGACGATGCATTTGAGGTCCTGTTGGAAGGGCACTATCGCATCGTGGAAAGAACAGAGACTGCTATCGTCCTGAAGAACCTGGATTCGGATATTCCTTTGATGACCTGGAAACAGGTCCGGTAATCCCATGGTCGCCAGGCGGCCAGTTTCTGGTACATCTTGAAAAGGCGGGCGACGAGGTCGGATTCAAAGGCGCCCTTTGACATATTTCAGACAGGACCCCCAGAAAGAGCCGTTCAATTGCTCATGTGCCCCTCTTCGGGATTGGCCGCAAGGAACAAACTGTCTTTTCTATCTGCAGCAACTCCCCTTTCTTGTCAAGGCCCCCGGCATATCCGGTCAGGCTGCCGTATTTGCCTGATACTCTGTGGCAAGGGATGATTATCAAAATGCTATTGTGACCTACGGCACCACCTACGGCCCGCGCAGAAATATGCGGCACGTCATATTCCCGGGCGATTCTTGATGCAATCTCGCCATATGTCATCGTCCGGCCATATGGGATAGCAAGCAATATCTCCCACACCCGCTTTCGAAACGCCGTCGTGCGCAAGTGCAACTTGGGGGTAAAACCGGGGACCTCGCCGCTGAAATAGATATCCAGCCACCGGCATGTATCTTGAAAAACAGGCAGCATCTTTGCTTCATGCTCCGTATCCAGCGGATTCCCGAAGTATTGCTGACCGTCAAACCAAAGGCCCGTAAGCGCCTCACCGTCACTGGCGAGCGTCATGCCGCCCAAGGGAGAATCATAATGCCAGGTATATTCCATCATGCTTGTTCACGCGTTTCTGAAGGGATGGCGGCTCCGGCCATAGGAAGCGTCCATATCCGGATGCCTGATGATTTCTGCCATGAAAGGCCAGTATATCATCGCGAAGCCCGTTTCAAAGGAGGCTTCTTTGCTTTGGGCACCGGCAATGCGGAAATCGTGGCCCTGACCAAACCGGCCAGATAGTCCCGGTCCTCCACATCGCTGATATAGAAATAGTCCCGGGCGCCGGCGTAAGGCGGTCGGAGAACGACTTCTTTCAACAAGGCCCGGACGGGAACGGTCACCTTGAGATAGAGGTTGTTGTCACATAGCAGGCCGAACAGGATGCCGTCGCAATAGAGGCAATAGTCGCCCATCATCTTTTTCACGGCAATCTCACCCGCGCCGGCGCACTGGTCTGTGATGAATTGGACAAAATCAGGATTGCAAGCCATACTGACAACCTCTTCCGCGACACCGCCCCGCGGCATCACTCATTTTCCGAATTCCTCCAGGGTCCAGTCGGCGTGGATTTTGTCGATGATGGCACAGACGAGGCGGAACATGCGGCTGTCGGCTGTATAGACGGCGGGCGCGATGAATTTGACGCGGCCCTGGCGCTTGAGTTTCCGGGCTACGGCGCGTTTTTTCTCATTGGCGGGATTGTAAACCGCTACGGGATTGCCGCCGAACATGCCCACGATTTTCATGCAGGGCACGTCCGTTTCCCCGTCACCGAAATAAATCATATGCGGGAACGGAATCCGCTTCTTGTCCTCCGCGACGGATGCGTTCAGCCGCTGGTTGTCCCGGGCGCTGAAAATACCCTTGTTGATTTTGAACAGGAACTGCGTCTTGTTGGTCGAATCCACAGCAATGCCGGGCCATTCGGCATCCCCGTTCTCCCCATATATGAAAGTACCGGAAAAGATATGCTTGAACTCCCCGGCAATCGGCGTTCCCTCGACAATCTCCTTCAAACCGCTTGAATTGATGTAGTGCTCGATTTTCACGCCCTTGGAACGGCCATAGGCATTGACCAGCGAGAACCATTCCCGCACCCCTTCGAACAGTTCCACGTCACGACCGAACTCCTGGAACGACTCCCGCCGCAGCCGGATGCCTTTTTCGCGCGCCGTATCGAACATCAGTTTCATATAGGCGAGCACATTCGAGGCATCCTGCCCGATGGCGATGCGGTCGCTCATCCGCCAGAACTCCTCCGGGGTGGTGCCGACGGCCTGGATAAAGCCGAATTCCTGCATGTTTCCGGGCGAGAGGGTCCCGTCAAAATCATAAATCAGGGCAACGATGGGGCGTTTTCTCATAGCAACTTCTCAAATTTCACCACAAATAACGGCATTTTGCCCCAAATATCGTCATTTTTCGCCACATATTGCAAAAAAGGCTTTCGGATTCCCCGCCCCGGGGATATTTTTGCACAAACAAAGAAAATTTTATGGAACACTATCTGTCAAGACTGGAAAAAACCATCAAGAATTATTGGGACAAGCCCGCCCTTTGCAATTATAACGGAGAGCAGTTCACTTTCGGCGAGTTGGCGATAAATATGGAGAAATTCCATATCCTCTTCGAGAAAATCGGTGTCAAGAAAGGGGACAAAATCGCGCTCTGCGCACAGAATACCGCCCGCTGGGCCGTTTCTTTCCTTTCCATCAATACCTACGAAGCCGTCGTAGTGCCCCTGTTGAGCGATTTCCTGCCGGACAGCATCGCCCACCTGACCGACCATTCGGGCAGCGTCATCCTGTTCACCGACCAGGACATCTGGAACAAAATCGATCCGGCACAGGTCCCGCAGCTGAAAGCCGTGGTGAACTGCGCGGATTTCACCCTGCTCTATACCCGTGAAGAACACATTACGGAAGTGTTCAACAGCCTGCAGCAAAGTTTCGAAGCGAAATATCCGATGGGCTACGGACGGGAAAACGTAAAACTGCCGACGGACAACGACAAAGACCTCGCCGTCATCAACTACACCTCCGGCACCACGAGCGCCCCGAAGGGCGTCATGCTACGCTTCGAATGTTTCAGCGCCACCATTCAGTTCGGTTTCGACAAAATCTATGTGGATGCCCGCGACAGCGTCGTTTCCATGCTCCCGATGGGACACATCTACGGCCTCGTGTTTGAATTCCTCTATCCGCTCTGCCATGGCGCCGCCATCTACTACCTGGGCAAGGCCCCGTCACCGACCCTGCTGCTCAAGGCGATGAAAGAAGTACGGCCCTATATCGTCATTACCGTTCCCCTCGTGATGGAGAAGGTGTACAAGTCCTCCATCAAGCCGGTTGTCAGCAAGTGGTACATGCAAGTGCTGCTGCACCTGCCCGGCATCGGCGGCATTATTTACAAAAAAATCGGTCAGAAACTCCAGGCGGCATTCGGCGGCAAGGTACGCGATTTCATCATGGGCGGCGCGGCACTGAATCCCGAAGTGGAAAAGTGTTTCAAACGCATCAAACTGCCTTATACGGTGGGCTACGGCATGACGGAAGCGGCTCCCCTGCTGGCCTATGAAGACTGGCGCAAATATGCCTTCGGTTCCTGCGGAAAAGCCGTCACCTGCGCCACTGTCCGCATCGACTCCGAAGACCCGCAGCACATCGCCGGGGAAATCCAGGCAAAGGGAACGAACATCTGCAGCGGCTATTACAACAATCCGGAAGCCAGCGCCTTCGCCTTTACTGAAGACGGCTTCCTGCGCACCGGCGACCTCGGCATCATGGATGCGGAAGGCAACATCTTCATCAAGGGACGTTCCAAGTCCATGATCCTGTCGGCCAGCGGCCAGAACATCTATCCGGAAGAAGTGGAAGCCGTCATCAACTCGCAGCCCTATGTGGCAGAGTCGCTGGTCGTGGACCGCGCCAGCAAGGTGGTCGCCCTCGTTTACCTGGATGCGGATGCCATCCGGAAAGACAACCTCGACAAAGAGAGTGTTTCCGACATTCCCGAAAAAATCCGCATCGCCTCGAACCGCCAGCTGCCCGGCTACAGCAAAATCACCAAGGTGGAAGTGATGTCCGCGCCTTTCGAGGAGACCCCCAAGATGAGCATCAAGCGCTTCATGTATAAATAGAAACGGTGAAACGTTGCCGTTTCACGAAGGCGACTAATAAGGTGATTATTGGTCGCCCTCTTTTTATTCGGCTTCGCGGCAGCGGCAGGCGCCTCCGGAAGGTTCCGTTCGCTATCGCTCACTCCATCCCTCCCAACGTCTCCTTCGTCATCGCTCCGCGATAACT
>JAGAFI010000159.1 GCA_017612675.1 Bacteroidales bacterium | reverse complement strand
GGGTGATGATGGTCTTCATCTCATGCGGCGTCAGGTTCTGGGCTTCGTCGATGATGAAAAAGCATTTGCCGAGGGAACGCCCGCGGATATAGGCCAGCGGTTCTATCAGCAGCTTTTCCTGCGTCAGCATCGCTTCGATACGCTGCGCTTCCCGGGACGTGGGCTTGAAACGGTCCTTGATGACATTGAGGTTGTCCATCAGCGGCTGCAGGAAAGGAGACATCTTGGTTTTCTGGTCCCCGGGGAGGAATCCGATATCCTGGTTTCCCAGGATGACCGTCGGGCGGGACACGACAATCTGGTCGTACGCCTTTTCCTGTTCCAGGGCCGCCGCCAGCGCCAGCAGGGTTTTGCCCGTTCCGGCGCCGCCCGTCAGGGATACGAGGCTGATATTCGGGTTCAGGCAGGCGTCCAGCGCCATTTTCTGTTCATCGTTCCGCGGCTTGATGCCGAATGCCTCGCGGGTACGCACCAGCACGATTTTGTCCCGGCGGGCATCGTAACGGGCGCAGACAAGTTCGTCCGCATCGCTTCCTTTCCAGCGGAATTTGTACAACTGGTTCGGATAGGGTTTTTTCTCGGAAACCCGCCGCCACGCAATGGCCGTATCGGGACCGTAGCACAAGGCCTGCAGCGCGTCGGGCGCAAGCGTTTTTTCCTCCACTTCCCGTTGCAGTTCTTCAATGCCGGCATCCTCCACGCGGTCGGTCAGGTAATCCTGCACCTCCATGCCCACGGCCTTGGCCTTCAGCCGGAGGTTCACGTCCTTGGAGACCAGCGCCACGAATGTGCCGGGATGGGTGTCCCGCACCCAAATGGCGGTCGCGAGAATGCGGTTGTCCGGGGTATCGTCCGGAAACAGCGCCTGCAGGGCCTCGGGGAAAGGATGATTGGGAACGACGTTCACCCGCCCCAGCCCCGCGCCCATGGGAATCCCGTCCGGGCCGAACATCCGGTTGCCGGAAACGGTATCCATCATCCGCATGAAGCCGCGGGCGTTGAAGGCAAGGGCATCCGTCCCTTTCTTGAACTTGTCCGCTTCCTCCAATACGGCGGTGGGGAAATAAATGTCATTGTCCTTGAAATGCTTCAAGGCATGGTGGTCGTGCAGGATGACATTGGTGTCAAGCACGAAAATCTTCGGTTTTCCCATAGCAAGCCCGTTTCTTAATCCTCCCCTTCCGCGTTCTGCATCAGGGATTCCAAAATCTTCTGGATGCCGGATTTCTTCGAGGCATGCACGCGCACCCCCTCCTGCCCGGGCACCGGATGCCCCAGCGGGAAATACGCCACATCCTGCAAGAGGAATTCCGCATCCGCATAATCGAAATCAATGTCCCGGATTTGCAGCAGCGCCCCGGGCACTTCGCCGAAGAGCAGGCGCCCCGGCATTTTCTCCTCATAGGAACGGAGCATGTCGGAAAGGTCCAGGTCCGCCCCCATGCCCGGCGGCAGCATCCGGCGGACAGCGGCCAGCAGGCCGCCGCCGGCAACGGTACGACCGGCCAGGGCCACCCGGTCCGTCACAAACTCGCGCACCACTTCGAAGCAGTCCATCAGGTAATCGGCATCCCCTACTTGCGGGGCGCTGTCTCCCCCGGCCTGCATGGCCTGCGAGAAAAGGGAACCGCCCAGGCGGAAATCGCACGAATCGAAAGGCACCAGGACAATCCAGCTGCGGGCATCCGGCACGAAAGTATCGGGGCACAGGAGCGGAGCGCCGGAAAAAGGCGTGGCGAAACGCACGTCCACATCTCCTGCTTCGCAACTGCAGCGGCGCAACTGCAAGCCCAGCCCGTCCAGATAATCCACGGCGGCCTTAACCGACGCATACAGCGCCGACATCCGCCCCAGCCCATCGGCATTGCACGTCCATTTCGCCGTCAAGGCAAGGTCGTCCAGGGAAAAAGGCCCCTGCCGCCACATCGTGTCAATCAACGCTTCCGCGAGACACAAGCGTGTGTAGGAAGCGGCAAAAGGCAGCGGAAATTCCCGGCGGCAGGACAGGACAGCCGCCAGACAGGCATCCAGCCGCCCCATATCGAAAGTATCGGGGGAAAGCACGGGGTCCAGGGACTCGTCAAGGACCGTACCGCCCGGCTGCGGGGGCAAAGGTTTTTCCAAAACGGTATCCAGCATCCCGGCCGGCGTAAATTCCTGCGGAACCCCGTCGATAATGAACCGAGAATGTAACACCGATGCCATATTCCAAGCAAATATAGCAAATTTCGGGAAATATTCACGGGCAGCGGAACAGGGCGGGGGCGGCAGCATTGGCCCGGTAATGCGGGGCATACAGGGATTCCACCTCCGGAACGGCGCTTTGGAAACGGCCTTCCTGCGTGACGAAATATGTTTCGGACAGGCTGGTTTCTCCTTCCGGGTAACTGTCGAAGCGGTATTCGATACAGGAGGGGAACACGCTGCGGTACCCCTGTGGGACACAGCGATAGCCCCCGGGCAGGGAGAGCGGGGACAGCCGCCAGCCATACGGACGGGACAACTGGTCCTCCGGGCGCAGCAACGCCGGACGGGGCAGGGCTACCCGGACGAAACTCCGGTTTTCCTCATTCCAAATCCGGCATTCCAAGCGGATGCGGTCCCCGACGGACAGGCTGTCCCCCGGCTGCAATTCCTGCCCGTCCCGGAAATAGCGGCAGGAAAGGCGGAAACCGTTGCCCGCCTCCGAGACGGAAGCGAAAGGCAGGGGCGCCGACGCCTGCAAGATGAGCACCCGCGTTTCCAGCAGGGATTCCGGGGCTTCCAGGACGGCGGCAAGCGCTTCCAGATAACCGGGGTCACTGTCCCATTGCTGGGTTTCTTTCTGCACCATCATCCACAGACGCAGGTCATCGGCAAGGGCACCGTTCCCCGCTTCCGCGAACAGCGTACACAACATCGAATGGGCGCACAATTCCGTCTCCAGCAAACCGCGCCACGGCATCACCGCATTCGGGAAATACCGGCCTCCGGACGGATGCGCCACGGCATACTGGGCAAGGGAGGCGAGATCGGCTGTCCGGGAAGCAGCCAGCCTGGCGGGATTCAGTTTCCACGTCCTGGCCAGCGCTTTTCCCTGCCCGGAACCGGTCAGCGAGGACAAAATCCGAATCCGGCGGGCCTTGGCGAGCAACTGCCCGTTCAAGCCCCGGCGACCGGACGGCAGCAGGCAGGATTTCACCTCCTTACGGAAAGTCCGCCACGCCTTTTGGTCCATCCGCGCCCGGGGGAACGGCACTTGCGGGAAGAGGGCACGCACGTCCAGATACTGGGACAGCGACAGGCCGCCGCACCAGGCAGGGCGTGCAGGCAACAGGAACTGGCAGCTGTCCAGATAACTGACCGCCGCCAGCATCTCCCGGCTCTCGTCCCCGATGGCGTGCAGGCGCCGGAGCACCAGCGCGGTTACCATCGGCGAGGAAGACAGTCCTTTGAACCAGCCGAAACCGCCATCCGGGCGGTGGCAGGCATATAGTTTATCATACAAGGCTTCCGTGTCGCAATCCGGTTCCGTCTCACCGCATTCCCACAGCAGATGGGCTGCATACAGGGCATCGGCCAGGGACAGGGCATCGTCGCTCCGGGGAACGATTTTTTCCGGGAGCGCATCCAGCACCATTTCCCGGATGCTGACTTCCCGGGAAGATGCCGTCTTCGCATCCACATTGACAAAACGCGCGGCCAATCCGGCGAGCAGGCTGTCCCGCGAAGCAGCGGCGGAAAGCAAGGCGCTGTGCGCTTCCGTAAGGGTCTGGACAGGCGGGAAGACCGGCACGCGCACCCACATGGCATCCGCGCCGAATTCCGGGTCGTCGCCCTTGCATACCGCCAGGATACCCAGGGTATCCACGCCGGCAGGTACGTCGATTTCCGCCCGGCACACGGTCCCGCCCGCTGCCGGTACCTGCACCGGCACGCGCACGGAACGCAGCAAAGCCGCCTGCTGCCGGTTTCCGCCGTGCATGAACTGTACGGTCACCTCGGCAGGGACCTCCCGGGGGACAAGGCTTGTCACGCTCACCCGCGCCACATAGTGGTCGCCTGTGTACAATTGCTGCGGCGGTACGATGTCCACCCGGGCCGGCAAGGTAACCAGCATGTCGCGATGTCCGGCTGCCGTACGCATCGTCGCATCATGCACGAAAGCCTGTACCCGGAAGGTCGCCAATTTGTCGGCGTTGCGGAAACGGAAGCGTACGCAACCGTCCGCATCGGCTGCCAGCAACGGCTCCCATGCCAGAGTAGCCGCGAAATCCTCCCGGACCGGCACAGAAGCGTCCCCGCCGTTATCCCGCTTGACAGCCGGTTCCCCCTCCGCCATTTCCTGCTGCACGGCACTCGCCAGAACGGTCCTGTCCGCACCATGGGAAGCATAGAGGCCGCCGAAACGGTTTCCCCGGTTGGTGCCGCATACCGACTGGTAACTGATTTGCGGCTCCCACGAATAGGATGGCGCAAGCGCCCGCCAGCCATTGGCATGAATTTCTTCCGTACTCCGGTCATAAACGGCCACGGCACATTCTGCGCCCGGCTGGGTCCGGAACGAAAATTCACAGGTCTGGCCCGGCATCGTGCGGTCTTTGAAGCATGTCCATTGCAGCGGCAACAGGCAGGAAGGGCGCGGCGGGACATAGTCAGCCGCCCAACAGATGCAGTCCCAGTCATGGAAATACAGCAATTTGACGGACAGATGCCCGGGATCGCCGGGTTTGCGGGCATACCGGTACAACTGCAAACTCCCGGGATGTCCCCAACCGCCGTCCGTATGTATCACCCGGGAATCCAGCAGGCGGTTGCCCTCCCCGAAAACTTCCACGGAAACCCACAGGGAGCCGGCAGCACCCAACTGGATGGCCACCCCGTCTTCCGTATCCAGACGGCGGAACAGGCCGGTCACGGGCACGGGAAGCACCTGCGCATCCGGTGCCATCTTCAGCAGGGACACCCGTTCTTCCCGCTTCCATTCCTTCCCTGCACCATTGCGCAGGCGCGCCGTCGCTTCCAGCGTATAGCATCCGTCAGGACGACCGGACAAATCCAGGACACAATACCCGTCGGGGGGAACCTGTCCCTCCTCCAACAACTGTGTCCCGGCATACAGGCGGTACGCAATCTTGCCCAGCGGGGCGTGGAAGCGCAACCGCGCCGTTTCCCCGTCCAGCAACACCGGAGATGCGCCGGCACCTTGCTGCCACAATCTCCCCTCGGCTTCATTCTCCACCGATACGGACAAGGACAAATCCCGGATTATATGGGCATACGTCCGGAAAGACCGTGTCTCCCCGGAGCCGTCCGCGACCCGCACTTCCACCGGAACGCTCCGGGAATACGTGACAGCCGCCGTCGGAACACCCACTTCAAAGCGTCCGTCCGCAGAAAGCGCCAACTCCTGCTCCAGCCGGGTCACGGCGCACCACGCCCGGGCTTCCGCCAGGGAATGGCCGGAGAAACTCTTGATTTGTCCCCGTATCCGGAGCGTATCGCCGGCCACGGCACACAGGCTTTCTTTTTCCCAATCGACGACAAACCCGGGCAATACGAAATCGTCCACCGTCACAGCGGCGGAAGCTACGTCCTTTTCGCCGCAGCGCAATACAAGGGTATAGGTTCCGCCCCGGTCGGTGCGGGGCAGGTAGAAACGGTCCGCGACGGAGCCCAGGGGGCCGGTACAGACGGATTTGGTTTCCAGCACTTCACCAGAAGGCCCCAGCAGGGACAACGCACAGTCCGTTCCGGCGCACGGGGTGCGCACACCCCGGTATTCTTCATACAGGATGGCCTTGACCTGCACGGTTTCTTCCGGATGGAAGGCCGCCCGGTCGGTCAGCATCACGGCATGGCGGGCAGGCGAAGGGGTGTAGAAACCGCTGTTTGCATACAGCATCACGGCTTGGGAGCGACGGCCCTGCACATCCTCCGCCCGCAGGGACATGCGCCAGCGGGTGGCAAGCGGAGCGGTCAGGCTGTCCGGCAGGCGGGTAAAGCCGTTCAAAGGCAGGGCGGCACAGGTCGCGAGAACGGTCCCGTCATCATCCAGCGCCGCCAAGGTACAGGCATCAAGCGGCCTTCCCGTACAGGCATCCGCCACGAAGACGGCTGTCCCGTCCGCATCCCGGCGGGCAGCGATGGAGAGCCCGTATTTTTCCCAACGGCAGGTTTCTTCCAGTCCTCCCCCCCGGCAGACGACATTGTATTCTCCGTCCGGCAGCGATACCGGGACAGGGAATGCCAGCGTATCGGGGGCATAATAACTGCGGGCCGGATTGGGCAGGGTATGGCTGGCCAAGAGTTTTTCTCTCTGCAGAAAGGAGAGTTGGACGGACGGCAGGTTGCGCAGCACCATCCACAGGGTATCGGAAGAGGAGTACAGGGACAGCGAAGATGCATCCAGTTTCCGTATCAGTTCCTCGGGATAGCGGCAGCAACGGGCGATGGCGGCTTCCGTGCCGGTGAACGCATCCCGTTCCCGCGCAAGGGCGACGGCTTCCGCCCGCAAGGCCTTGTAGTCTTCCGCATCGTACAGTTTCCGCTGCAGCAAATCCTGTCTGGCCAGCATACTGACGGCCTTTCCGGCATACCGCTTGGCAAAAGCGGTCTTGTCGCAGGTCAGCTGCTGGTATTCCACAAAGGGACGGAACGGATAACGCTCGCCGTAATAGTCCAGCAAATCCTGCTTGTTTCCCATGCTCCACAGGACATAGGCATAGTCATTGTCCAGCAACGGCAGCAAGGCCGGATAGAAGACTTTGCCCTTCAATGATCCGTCCCGGACGTAAAATTCCGGATGGTGCGCCGCCTGCAAGCGCGTCCGCTGCGCCCGGACATACGCACGCAACGCCTCGCTTTCCACCGTTCCTTTCCGGATGAAGAAGACCAGCAGGGGCTCGCCGAAAGCCTCGATTTTCTGCCGCATCTCCTGCCGGGCGCTCTTCCGGTCTTTCCAGTTGACGGCAGTACGCACCGCCACACGCTTCGAGAGGGCATCGTAATAATCCGGGAGATACCGTTTGCGGTCCGCCTCCCGTTCAATCCGTTCCAGGATATCCAACTGGTCCTGCGGCTTGTCAGCCGCCTCGGCCTGCGCATAGGCCTGCCACAAAGCAGTCAGCCGGTGGCCGTCCGCATCCGTTTCGGACACACGGCTTCCGAACGCCGCGCTCACCCACAGCGTTCCCAAAATCAAGAACAGGATTCTTTTCATCACGATGCCAGATAAGTCAATGCTTCAGATACGACATACGCGCTGCCCCCGACATAGACGAGGCTGTCGGGAACGGCGGAGGCCGCTTCCATGGCCATCCGGAGGCCGGCGGCGACGGACGGGGCGGCCACACAGGAACGGGGGGCCAGCCATGCGGCCAGCGCTTCCGCCTTTTCCGCCCGGGGCGTGGCGGGCGCCACGGCGATGCAACGGGCATCGGCTG
>JAGAFI010000158.1 GCA_017612675.1 Bacteroidales bacterium | reverse complement strand
GGGGGAACGCCGGCGAAACCCTGGCCGGCAGAATCAAACTGGTATTCGCGGGAGGCGTACCCGTCGTGCAGGAAGTGTCGGAAGCGGAAACGCTCCTGATCTTGTCGGCGCCGGACGGCGGGACTTTCGAGACAGGGAAATGGTATTACCTCGAAGCCCTCCCCGGCACGCTCTCCCAGGGTTATACAATGACCTTTTACAAGGAAAACGAACATGCCGAGTTATCTTCTTCCGGCCCCGTGACCTTCCGCCGCGGCATCTTCGGCTCGCTTTCCGCAATAGATGAGGGGCTGTCTTGGACCCATGAAACGCCGGATGGAGTGGCCGTTGATATGGGGCTCTCGGTCAAATGGGCTTCCTGCAACGTCGGCGCCTCCGCCCCCGAGGATTACGGCGTTTATTTCGCCTGGGGCGAGACAGCGCCGAAATCCACTTATGATTGGTCCACATACAAGTACAGCTGCAATTATTACTTATACAAATATTGTCCGCATTCCAGTCATGGTTACATGGGTTATTCGGACACCAGAACTATCCTCGATTTATCTGACGATGCAGCCCGTATGAATTGGGGTGGTTCTTGGCGTATGCCGACGGAGGCCGAGTGGAGGGAGCTCATGAATACGGATAATTGTACTTGGACATGGATGCCGCAGAACGGCGTAAACGGGAGAAAGGTCACCAGTAAGAAGACGGGCAACAGTATCTTCCTTCCCGCTGCGGGCCTCCGGTACGACAGTTCCCTTTACAATGCGGGGTCCTCCGGCTACTTCTGGTCGTCTTCCCTCGGTGATAGGGGCGACCCGTACTGGGCGTACCGCGTGTTCTTCGATTCGTCGAGCTTGAACTGGGCCTACTGGATCCGCTGCCACGGGATGTCTGTCCGCGCTGTCACAGAATAGACGGCCGGGGCGAAGCCCAGCCGTCCTGCGGGCGGCTTTATGCGGCCCGCGTCAAACCTTGGTCCCCTGCGCCGACGGCGCGGGGACCGGTTTTTTGAGGAAACAGGATGCTTCAGCCGCTTGTGGGCATCCCTGCCAGCGCTTTTTCGGCTTGGTCCGAGGACCTTTAGGGGACATGGCTACGATGAAAATAACTCGTGAAAGATAAAATCGCGGGATTTTTGTACATTTGTAGTTCATGCAACTGCATCGCGCCATGAAACGAGTGCTCATCATTACTTATTATTGGCCCCCTACGGGCGGGTCAGGGGTGCAACGCTGGGTGAAGTTTGCCAGGTATATGCCGGCATGTGGCTGGCAGCCAGTCATTTATACGCCGAAGAACCCGGAACGCCTGGCGGTGGACGAAAGCCTGCTGGCCGACATTCCCCCTGAAGCCGAAGTGTACAAGCGCCGGATTTTCGAGCCCTATGCTTTCTACCGGGCATTTTTAGGCGGGAAGAAGGAGGCGGTCAATCCCATTCATGGCCAGAAAAAGAGCTTTGCATCCCGTCTTGCCCTGTGGCTCCGGGGCAATTTCTTCGTTCCGGACCCGCGCCGTTCCTGGGTGCGCCCGTCCGTCCGCTATCTGAAAAAGTATCTGGCGGAACATCCCGTGGATGTGGTCGTGACGACGGGCCCGCCCCATGCGATGCACCTGATTGGCGAAGGCCTGAAACGTGAAACCGGCGTCAGGTGGGTGGCCGATTTCCGGGACCCGTGGACGAAGATGTATAACTTCGAAACCCTCCCGATGTTCCCGTGGGTCAAGGCGGCGCACCGGCGGCTGGAGCAGCGGGTGCTGGATGGCAGCGATGCCGTCATCGCCGTCACTGCGTTGGTCCGGGATGATTTTCAGCAGCGTACGCAAACCCCTGTCTCCTTGATTACGAATGGGTTTGACGAGGCGGATTATGCCGGAGCCGCTCCGGCCCTGTCCGCCACCCGCTTTACCTTGGTGCATACCGGCCTGTTTGAAAAGGACGGCAATCCCTTGCGGCTGTGGGATGTCCTCGCACGCAAATGTGCGGGTGACCGGGATTTCAAGGCGGCACTGGAAATCCGGCTGGCCGGCAAGATAGACCCGGAGATTTTCGAGGCACTTGCTGCCCGGGGCCTTGCCGCGAATGTGAAGCGCCTGGGCTATCAGGCACATCCGGATACGGTGCGTGAACAGCGGGCCGCTGCGGTGCTGCTGCTGCCTTTGCGGGACGCGCCGGAATACCGCAAGACGCTGCCCGGGAAGATTTTCGAGTATCTGGCCGCCAGGCGTCCTGTGCTGGGCATCGGGCAGGAAGATGGCGTGGCGGCGAAACTGTTGCACCAATGCGGTGCGGGCGTGATGTATGGCTGGGACCAGACCGAGCCGGTGGCGCATTTCATTGACCATTGCTGGGAAGAATTCCGCTCCGGCACCCTTGCTGCGCGTTCCGGGGACATTTCGGCTTATTCCCGCCGCGCGCTGACGGGCAAACTTGTGGAACTGCTGTCCTCCTTATAGCCATGAAAAGAATCCTGACATATTCGGGCATCGTCCTGCTCCTGCTGGTCATCGCCTATGCTTTTGTCCCGCAGGTGCTGGGCGGAAAAATCGTCAACCAGGGCGATATTTCCGGCTGGCAGGGAATGTCCCGGGAAATGATGTCGTGGAATGCCGCCCATCCCCACGACCAGACGGCGTGGACGGAATCCATGTTCGGCGGCATGCCCACCACCACCATCCATTCGTCCACGAAAGGCGACTGGACGCAGCCGCTGTATGACCTGCTGCTGACCGGACGGCGGCCTGCCACCTACCTGTTTGTATCTCTGCTCGGGGCGCTGCTGCTCCTGCTCGCATTCGGCGTCGGGCCGTGGACGGCGCTGCTGGGCGCAATCGCCGTTACGTTCTGCTCCTACAATATCCAGATTATCCAGGTAGGGCACAATACGAAAATGCAGGCGCTCGCGTTCCTGCCGTGGGTGCTCGCTGCGCTGGTATTTACCTACCACAAGGCCTTGCAGGGCCGGAAATGGCTGCCGCTGACCGTGTTGGGAGCCGTGCTGTTCGGCGTGGCGCTTTCTTTCCAGGTCAAGGCGAACCATCCCCAGGTCTCCTACTATCTGGCACTGATGATTCTGCTGTATGCGCTGGCGCTGTTGGGTTCCCTGCTGGTGCGCAAAGACGGTCGCCGGCGTCTCGGACGCTTTTTCGCCGCCTCTGCCCTGCTCCTTTCCATCGGGCTCGTGGGCATCGGTACCAATGCCATCAAATTGCTGCCGACCCTGGAATATGCGCCGTATTCGATGCGCGGGGGCGCTTCTTCTTCCGAAGGCAAGGGCGGGCTGGACCTCGGTTATGCGACGGCGTGGTCGTATGGCTGGGAAGAGCTCCCCAATCTTTTGATACCCAATTATAACGGCGGATCTTCGTCGGGTGCGGTCGATGTCCGGCATTCCGAAACCGCCGCGCTGCTGCGTCGTGCCGGCCAGCAGAACGTGGGGCAAATCTGCCGGAACCTGCCGCTTTACTGGGGACCGCAGCCGTTTACCGCCGGTCCGATGTACCTCGGCGCCGTCACGTTCCTGCTCTTCCTGTTCGGGCTTTTCTGTTACCGGGGCCGGCGGGTCAAGGCCTGGGTGCTGGCCGTCTCCCTGCTGGCGGTGCTGCTGGCGCTGGGGAACCATTTCATGTCGTTCACCCGCTTCTTCTACACCTACGTTCCGCTCTACAACAAGTTCCGGACGGTGTCGATGGCTTTGGTCATCCTGCAGTTCACCGTTCCCTTGCTGGGATTCCTGATGCTGGATACCTATCTTCGGGACAAGCAGGGCGATGCGCGGAGCCGCCGTCGCCAGGTGCTGCTCGCCGGAGGCGTCTCCCTCGGCCTCTGCCTGTTGCTGGCGCTCCTGCAAGACTGGATGGGCGCTTTTACCGGGGCGGTGGATGAAGGACAGCACGAACTGCTGGTGGAGGCCCTGTCGGAAGACCGCCGGGCGCTGCTATGGGCGGATACATGGCGTTCCGTCCTGCTGATGGCGGGCACGGTGTTGCTGTTGCTCTGGGCATCCGGCCCGCAGGAAGGACGGCGGAAAATCGCGTTGGCCGGGGTGGGCATTCTGCTGGTGCTGGATTTCTTTGCCGTGGACAAGCGATATCTGGGGGCAGACGATTTCGTTACGCCGCGTTCTTTCCAGTCCCAGTTTGCCAAACGTCCCGTGGATGAAGCGATTCTGGCCGATACGGACTTGTCCTACCGGGTGCTGGACTTGACGGTCAATGTGTTCAACGATTCGCACCCCTCTTACTGGCACAAGAACATCGGGGGATATTCGCCGGCAAAACTGCAACGCTATCAGGAGTTTATCGAGAATACCCTGCAAGGGGAGATTGCTACGGTCAGCCGCCTGCTGTCCGGCGTGTCCACGGTAAGCGAGGCGCAGGAAGCCTTGCCGTACCTGCCGGGGCTTGCGTCCATGAATTGTCGGTATATCATTGTCGGTGCGGACAATCCGCCCCTGCGTTACCGCCACGCCCGGGGAAATGCGTGGTTCACGGACGGTACGGGGACGGTGGAGCTGCTTTCCTATGCCCCGAATGCACTTCGCTACCGCTATGAGAAGCCGGAAGAAGGCGTGCTGGTGTTCAGCGAGGTGTATTATCCGCTGGGCTGGCATCTGACGGTGGACGGTACCGAATCCCTGCCCGTGGCGATGTATGCGGGCGATGCCGAAGTGCCCGGCGACCTGCTGCGCTGCGCGAAAGTGCCGGCGGGGGCGCACGAACTGGAACTGCGTTTCTCCCCGCCTTCCTATGCACGGGGCGAGGCCGTTTCCCGTGCCTGCTCGCTGCTGCTGCTCTTGCTGCTGGCTTTGTCTGCCGGGGGCGCTTGGATATGGAAAAAGAAACATGCGTATGACGGAGAATGAAATCCTGCAATATCTTGCCGAGGTGCATCATCCCGGACGGGGCGACCGTGACATCGTGTCGCTCGGCATGGTGCAACGTGTTTCGGTGGCGGATGAAACGGTGCGGGTGACCCTGGCGTTTCCCCGGCGCCGTGACCCGCTTGCTGAGTACCTGATCGGGGCGGCGCGGGCCGCGTTGGTGCGCCATCTGCCCACCGGTGTGCGCTCGGAGGTGGACACGGTGGTGGTGGACGAAGTGAAACCGAAGCCCGGTCCGCAGGACCTGGATGCCTCGCAGCTTTCCGGGGTCCGCCATATCATCGGCATTGCATCCGGCAAAGGCGGGGTGGGGAAGTCCACCGTCGCCGTCAACCTCGCCTGCGCCCTGGCCCGCCTGGGTTACCGGGTGGGGCTGGCGGACGCGGACGTGTACGGCCCTTCCGTCCCGACGATGACGGCTACCGAAGGGCAGCAGCCGCTGGCGGAGGACACGGAGGGCGGAGAATGCATCCTGCCGCTGGAGAAATACGGGGTGAAGTGGATGAGCATCGGCTATTTCGCCGAGCGCGGACAGGCGCTGATATGGCGGGGCCCCATGGCGTGCAATGCCCTGAAGCAAATGATTTTGCAGGTTAAATGGGGGGAACTGGACTACCTGCTGATAGATATGCCACCCGGAACGGGCGACATCCACATTTCCTTGGTGCAGGATATTCCGATGGAAGCGGCCGTGATTGTCACGACACCGCAAAATGTGGCCTTGTCCGATGTGGAAAAAGGAATCGATTTGTTCCGCAACAAGAATGTGGGGAAAGAAATCCTCGGCATTGTGGAAAACATGTCGTGGTTTACGCCCGAGGCGCATCCGGAGGAAAAGTATTACCTGTTCGGCCGGGATGGAGGCAAGGAGATGGCGGCTGCTTTCGGCGTGGAGTTGCTGGCGCAAATTCCTGTCGTACAAAGCATCCGGGAAAATGCGGATGCCGGAGAACCGTCCGCGCTCGGAACGGGCCCTGCGGCTGAAGCCTTCTTGTCCCTTGCCGCCCGTCTGGCGGAAAAAGTGGGGTGAACATGGATGTCCGTGCCAAAAAATCGCTGGGGCAGCATTTTCTGACGGAGCAGGGGATTGCCCGCAGCATCGTGGAGGCCCTGGTGCCTTCACCCGTGCGGGACGTGTTGGAAATCGGTCCCGGGATGGGGGTGCTGACGCGCTACCTGCTCCAGCGGGACGACATCGACCTGAAATGCGTGGAGATTGATGACGAGTCGGTGGTCTATCTGCTGCAGCATTTCAACGGGCTCCAGGGCAAATTGCTGGAAGCGGATTTCCTGCGCCTGGATTTGCGGCGGATTTTTCCGGGGCCTTTCCGCATCATCGGCAATTTCCCGTACAACATTTCCTCGCAGATATTTTTCAAGGTATTGGAAGAGCGGGAGCGGGTGCCGGAGGTGGTGTGCATGATTCAGAAAGAGGTGGCGGAGCGTATTGCGGAAAAACCCGGCAGCAAGACCTACGGCATCCTCAGCGTGCTGCTGCAGGCGTGGTATGACATCGAATACTGTTTTACCGTGGGTCCCGGGGCCTTCTCACCGCCCCCGAAGGTCCAGTCCGCCGTCATCCGCCTGCGGCGCAATGCCCGCCGTTCCCTGGGCTGTGACGAAGCCTTGTTCAAGATGGTCGTCAAGACGGCGTTCAACCAGCGACGCAAGACCCTGCGGAATGCCCTGAAACCGCTTGCCTGCCGGAAATCCGATGCCATGGAGGCGGCTTCTGCCGGGGTGGATGCGTTCCGCGCATGGTTCTCCTCCGACCCGGTTCTGGACCTGCGTGCCGAGCGCCTCGGGGTGGAGGATTTCATCCGCCTGACCCGGCTGTTTTCCAGCATGGGCGATTGACGGGCGCTTGCAAAACGCCCGGTATTTCCCGGATAAAAAAACAGTCTTTCGTATCGGGGGACGCCTCGCAGAACGGCGGTATCTTTAGCGTGGGCGCTCTACGATAAGCTGGTGTGTTCCGCTCCCGCAGGCAAAGGCCTTTTTCCCGGGACGCCGGAGGGCGGGGTCTGCAGAAAAGTCTTCCGGGGCAAGCGGACGCGCATCCTGCGTGACCGCATCCTGTTCGTCCACATAGACGATGGCCTGTGTCCCTTCGGGCACTCCGAGCGTCCAGTCCATGCGGCTGCCGTCAATCGTCCATGCGGACGAGATGGTTCCGGCCACCGTCGGGAACGAGATGGCGGCCTGCCGGAGCCCTGCCGGCTGGGGGGCCACCATGAAGCGGCGGTAACCCGCTTCCAGCGGATAGATGCCGCAGAGATACTGTCCGGTCACGATGATGGGGCCCGCGCTCCACGCATGGTTGCTTGTGCCGCCGCCGAACCCTTCTTCCCCGAGTCCCCAGCCCTCGAACAGGGTCGTGCGGACGGGGTCGTTCACCATCGGGGCGTAACGCTTGCGCATCCGCTCCAGGCCGGTCTCCCCGAGCCCCATCTTGAAGTAGGCTTCCAGGACATATTTTTCCATGTAAGGGCTTGCGTAGCGCTGGCTTTTGAGCACCCGGGCTATCTGTTCATATTTGTCGCTGTCCGCCAGTCCGGCCACGACGGCCAGCGCCTGCACCCGGTCGTCCGTCGCTCCGAGATAAGCGGGATGGCGGTAGCAGTAGCCGTTCCAGTTCTTGTTGAACCCGGTTTTGAGCGTCACCATCGTTTCCCGCCATGCGCAGGCTTCCTCCGGGTAGCCGAGCAGCTCAGCCATCCGGGCTGCGGCGTCGAGCGCGATATAATGCCAGCCGGCATAGAGCAGGCGCATGTCCTTGTGGCTGCCCCAGTCACCCCAGTTCCAGCCGCCGCTGTGGAAAGCCGTGAGCCCGGTTTCATCCAGCTTCCACACCCCTAAATAGCGCTTCACTGCCGGGTAGGCGTCCCGGATGGTCGCGGCATCGCCGGTATGCATATAATAATTCCAGAATCCGTACAGACCGATGCTAGCCAGCATCTGGGCGGGCAGTTCCGTCTTGTAATTGCCCGCGGGGACGGGTGAGAAGAGGATGCTGTCGGGACGCTGCCAGCGGCAGAGTTCTCCGATGGCCTTGCGCATCAGTGCGTGGGAAGCCAGGGACAAGGTATAGAAACTTTCCCCCATCATTTCGGTCACGTCTCCCCACCATTGGGCCCGTTCCCGGTCAGGACAATCGAAGAAATTGTCCCGCATGTTGACGTACAGCGTCCGGAGCCCTTTGCCCCACAGGCGCATCAGAAACGCGTCGTCGCAGGAGAAAGTGCCCTCGAATGCGGTGTCATATCCGGTTTCCCGGTATTGCAGCCTCTCGATTTCCACCCCGGCGGGCACCAGCAGGATGATGTTTTCCCCGTTCATCCAGCCCAGGCTTTCATAACGGTGGCTTCCCGGCGCCGTGATGTACTCCGCCCGCAGGTTCACCGCACCGCCGTGGTAGGTATGGTCGGTTTCTATCTTGACCAGATGCCCGCCGACGGCATCCCGGACGGTCACAATCGGGGTCATCTGCATGTTGTAGGGGAGGGGGGCGACGATGCTGTCCGTCTCCGCACCCGGAATCCGGCGGAATGTCGCCTCCCGGATGCCGTAGTCTTTCCATTGCGGAATCATGCGGCGGGTCAAGGCTCCCCAAGGCGCGTCTCCCCAATGCCCGCGTTCCACCGCGGGACGGAAACCCATGGCCACCGGGTCCGCCGTCTGCCAGTCCGGCAGGTTTTCCCGCTCGTCGAAACGGATGTTCGATTCGCTCAGCCGGTAATTCGGCTTCGGGTTTTTCGCCGCCCCGTAAGCCGGGTGCAGCCGGGCATAATAGGACTTTCCGCTGCGCAGCGCATCGATGGGCGCGTCAATCAGCAGGCCCGCTTTCCCGCTGCTCTGGTGGGAAAAGCCGTTTTTTCCGAAATACCACAGCAGCACGGCGATGCGGTTGCGGCCTTTCTTGAGGTACGGCGCGACATCCACCTCGTCATAATAGCCCTCTCCCCGGGCCGGGCCGCGTTTCAAACCGCCTTCGAAAACCGCCAGTTCCCCGTTTATCCACAGCCAGTATTTGGAGTCTGCGGAAATTTTCAGCACGGCTTTCGCGGGCACCGCGTTCAGGCATACGTCCTTGCGGAACGCCGTCCAGGAGCCGAGGCTGTCCACCGCCGTATCGGCAGCCGCCATATAACAGGCTTTCCGTGCCTGTCCGGGCAGTGCCAGTAGCAGGGCGAAACACAGGGAGACGAGGAGTTTTTTCATGGCCGGGCGACGGTTTATTTGCTAAAAAGAATAGCCCAATCCCACAAGGAACGTATTCCCGAGGACTTTCGAGGCAAACAGGTAGGCGGCGTTGAGCGAGATGCCCGCGATGTGCATCCCCGCGCCGACGGACGCAAAGGAAGGCAGGGCCTTGTTTGCCGGGCCATAATGGTAGCCCACCCGCAGGAACGCCATGTCTTTCAAATTGTATTCGATGCCCGCCGCGACCATCATGGGGCCGCCCAGCAGGTAGTCCAGTTCCACCGCCGGGGTGATGCCGAGGAAAGAATAGGCCACCCCCGCCTTGATGAGCGCCGGGCTGTTGTATGCCGTTCCGTCCTGGGTGTAGCGGACCGGGGTTCCGAAGTTGCAGCCCGCGAGAACCGCCCGCAGACCTGCTGCCATGTATTCCACGCCCGCATCCACGCCAAAGGCCGTCCCTTTGTTGTCGGGAGACAGGACGGACTGGATGAAACGCCCTTTCAGCGACGCGGCGAAATGTGGGCCGAAGGTCATTCGTGCTCCGAGGCCGATACGCATGTCATACGGCGTGTATTTCCCCCGGACGGTTCCCAGGCTCGTGGTCAGCTCATAGGGCTTGCCGAGGAAATCTGCAAAATCAAGCCCGAGGGTGCATGTCCCCGATTTGCCCAGCCGCAGCTGCACATCGGCCGCAAGCAGGTTGTCGTGTATGTCCCCGGGAGCCCATATCCCGTAGGAAAGAGTGGCGGAGACCTTCTTGCAGGCGGGTTCCTGCACCAGGGTATTGCCACCGAGCGCCAGGGCGCGGGCATCGGAAGGGACGAGCAGCATCGGCAGGGCATCCTGCGCCCGGACGCCGAGGCACACCAGCGCGAGGGCGAGTGCCGTATATGTCTTTTTCATCTTTGCGTTTGTCATAATTTGGCTATGGGATATACGGCGGAGACATCCGCATTTGTCACGGACACGTAGTACATGCCTCCGCTCCACGCTTTCACATCGATTTCGAGCGGCTCGAAAGGGGAACAGTCGCCACTCTTTTCATACACCGTCGCTCCGGTGCGGCTGGTCACGCTGACCGTCATGGCGCCTCCGGATGCGGGCCGGATATACAGGATGTCCGAAACCGGGTTGGGATACAAATCCACCGGCCTGCTGCTGTCCCGCACCAAGGCGCGGAACGTGGATGACGCACTTTTCCCGAGGGCGTCCGCTACCGTCACCGTGACGGAAGTCTGGCCGTAGCCGATGGCGGACAGGAGCAGGTCTCCCTCGTTGTGGGTCATGTGGACGATTTGTTTCAGCCCCGTCGCGATGGTGCAGGTCAGCACGTCACCGTCCGGGTCTTCGAAATAATCCGAGAGTTTCAGGGTGCGTTTGGCGCCGATGGCCGGGAGGATGACATCTTCCAGTTCTTTGATGCACACCGGCGGCTGGTTTTCTCTGATGGTGACGGTGAATTCTTTCCGGGCTCCCATTCCGTAGGCGTCCGTAGCACTCAAGGCGACCGGGTAGGTCCCGGCCACGGTGGCGGAGCCGCGCACCGTGAAGAGGAACGTGCCCGCTTCGGCCTGGCGTACCGTCAGCGAAAATGCCGGATTGGCACTTTCCAGCTTCAGGGATACCCCGTGTCCGTCCGGGTCCCGGACGGTGAATACCACTTGGAGGGTCTCGGCGGGCTTGACGGTGAAATCTCCCGTGTAGTCCGTCTCGATGACGGGCGGGTGGTTCCCGCCGGTCCTGATTTGCTGAATCGGGGCGGCATCGGAGAAATTCCGGTTGTAGTCGAAACCGAAAACGGAGATGTAATAGGTCGTATCGAAAGCAAGGTCCTGCAGTGACAGCTGCATGTCGTCACCGACCTGCCTGTCCTGCGTCTCCTGTGAGACGGCCCGGATGGAGGCGGGTACGTTGTGCGGGTCGAGGGCTTCCAGTTCGCCTTTTGTTCCGGCGGCACACAGCATGTAGCCGTATCCCGGGAGGCCGTCTTCATCGGGCGTAACCGGGAAGGAAACCGACACCGAATTGGACAGGACCGTTTTTTCATAGGAAGATACCGGCGCGGGGGCCGTGTTTTTGCCATAAGTGAATGCGCCGAGCGCATCCAGTTTCGGACCGATTTGGTAGGCGGAGGGGAAAGAATGGTCCGCTCCCCCCAGCAGGCGCTCCACCAGCATGTCGTTGGTGAAACCGGGGCCGCCGAACCACGACACCAGCAGCGCCGCCACGCCTGAAACGTGCGGGCAGGCCATCGAGGTGCCCTGCATCATGTCGTATTTGTTCCCGGCGATGGTGCTGTACACCTCCGGTCCGACTTTGTAGTCTCCGCCCGGGGCGGCGATGTCCACCCAGTCGCCGTAATTTGAATAATAGGCGCGGCGTCCCAGGGAGTTGAACGCGCCGACGGCCAGGCATTTCCCGTAGGTCCCTTTGGCCTTGTCGCCCGCATAGCCGCCCGGCCAGGAATAACGCCAGGATTCGTTGCCGGCGGAAAAAAACACCACCCCGCCCTTCATCGGCCCCGTCTGGTTGCCGGCCTTGTCCGTGCCTGCATACTGAATGAAGTAATCGATGGCGGCTTTCATCGGGCCGGGACCGCCTTTCGATGCCTGCGCTTCGGTCTCATAAACATAGCTCCAGCTGTTCTGGGAAATCACGGCGCCGTTGTCCGCCGCCCAGACCATCGCATCTTCCGAATCGCCTTGCAGGGTCTCCCGGCTGCTGATTTCCCGCATGATTTCGCAGGACATGATTTTGACGCCGCCCTTGCCGTCAAGGCCGCCCGCGATGCCGCAGACACCGGTGCCGTTGTTGTTGACGGCGGCGATAGTCCCCGCTACGTGCGTTCCGTGGTTGCCTCCCACAATCCTGTATCCGGTGTTGCCGTCGATGAAGCAGCGGCTTCCGCCGGGCTCCGCCGGCAGGCAGTTTTGTGCCAAATCCACATGCGTCAAATCCACGCCTTCGTCTTCGACGGATACGATGACGTCACTCCGTCCGCCGGTATAACGCTCCCAGACGGGAACGACGTTGCAATCCGCCCCTGCGGTATATTGTGCGGTTCCGCCGCTGTTGCTGTAGTGCCATTGCCGGGACAGGTAGGGGTCGTTGAAGATGGCGGCGGTACGGATGCGGCGTGCCGGTTCCGCGGACAGGACGCCCTCCAGGGCGGACAAGTCCCGCGAAGCCTTGGTGGCCTGCGCTTTCCCGGGCTCATAATGCACCCGGTACCAGCGGTGCAGCCCTGCTGCCCGGTGGCGTTCTTCCCATTCGCCCGCTTCCGGGAACACCCGCTCCAGGCGGACGGCCCCGAGGGCGGCGAGGGCATCGCGCAGGCGCGGGGCCTTGGTGCAGCCCGCCTCGTCCTGTTCGACGGCGGCGGTCATCTGTTCGGAAAATTCTACGACAAGTTCCCCTTCAATGATGCCCGAAAGGGCCTGGGTATCTTCCGTTTTCGCGCCGGCGGGCGCCTCGGGCTTCACTTCCTGTTTCGTGCAGGCGGCGAACAGGGACAGGGCGCAGGCGGCGAACAATGTGTATGTCCTTTTCATATAAATATAAAATCGGCAGGAAAGCCAAAGGTAGCAAAAAAAACCCGCACTGCCAACGGCATGCGGGTCTTTTCCATGGTTATGGAAGGACTAATTGTTCTTCTTCATTTGGGTCCGGTACGGGTCGTCCCATACATATCCGGCATATTGGCCGTCGGTAATCAGCAGTCCCCAGTTGCGGAGGCTCACGCCGGCACCGGACATGGTGGCATAGACCGGGTTGTAGCCCCAACCTCCTTCGTAGCCGATCAGCCACAGGTTGCCATAACCGTAGGCGGATGCGTCCCACACCGTCTGCTTGGGATCGAACTTGATGGTCTTGGTCTCGAAATCAACCGTTCCCGTCAGTGTCATTTCGCCGTTCCAGAGGTTGTACAACTCGCAGGTCGTATCATCCACTTTCTTGATTTCCACCTCATACGGGTCATCTTCGGTCCGGTCGCCGGACTCATAGTAGTCGGTCGCCGTCCAGGTCCCTTCGAGGAAGTTCCAGTCGATGATGACCACGTCGGAAATCGTCACGGTGCAATAGGTGATGGCGCCCAGGTCAACCCCTTCGCTCACACTGGTCAGCGCCAGCAGGATGGTGCGGTCTCCCTGCAGCTCGATGCCGCGGTCGATGATGTCGAATTCAATGTTCTGGGTGCCGCTCTCCGTAAAGGTGAGCACCCCGTCCGCACCGCTTGCAAGCCGATAGTCCGTTCCGGCCTGTGCCGTTCCGGCAATCGAGAAAGTGACCGTCGTCGGCGACGTGATGTTGTACGCCGAAATGCCGATGGAGATTTTGCCTGCGTTCTCACCGACTTCCAGCGCTTTCACGTCGGAAGAAACGAATGCGGAACGGACAAACTCCACTTTGTTGGAGCAGGAGGCCAGCGCCAGCAACGACGCCGCCACTGCACATATTTTCGTCATTCTTTTCATACTTCAAACAGTTTTTCAGATTCAAAGCTCGTCGTAGCCTGCGTTCTGTACCAGATTCTTGTTGATTTTCCGTTCATCTGCAGGAATCGGCCACTGCCAGTGGTAATCGTCCGCCGGGAGTTCCTTCTGGTCATAGACGTCTCCGTGGTTCAGAACCTTGGCGGCACCCGGCTGGACGGGACGGCTGCTGAAGCCCTTCTTCCAGCGCTTCAGGCAACTCATGCGGAACCCTTCGCCGACTTTCTCCTTGAACCATTCGTTGCGGATGGCCTCTTCGGTGGCGTCTGTCGCGGAGGCGCCGCGCATCACCTGGAGGTTGTTGAGGTCGTCCTTGGCCTTGCCCGCTTCACCGGCTGCCAGATACGCTTCCGCCGCAATCAGGAACATTTCGCTGATGGTGAAGGGCTTCGGCGCCTGGCGCCCGTTCTTGAGCGAGCTCGTCAGATTCGGGTTGCCCCAGTATTTCTTGAATACATAGTAGTCACCCTGCGAGTAGGTCGCATTGACCAGGCACCAGGTGGTGTTGTCGAACCACTGCGCCAAGCGGAGGTCGCCCGGCTCATACAGGTCCACCAGCGTCTTGGTCGGGATGAAATAGGGACGGAACACATACTCGTGCTGGGTGTCCGTGGTATAACCTGTCCAAAAGGTGTTGGAGTTGGTGCTTTCCGTGAGCGTGGCGCTCAGCTGGTAAATCGCCTCCCGGCCATTGTCGAATTCGAATTCGTTTTCCATTTCCTTGGCCGTGGAAGACAGGACGTAGGCGCCGGTGTCAATGACAAGATGGGCATATTCGGCTGCCTTGCCATATTCACCCATGTCAAGGAAATAACGGGCATAGAGGGCATTGACCGCGTCGATGGTCGGATACATGGCGCCGGCTTTACCCGTTACGTCGGACAGGCGCACGGCGGCGCTGTCCAGGTCTTTCTTAATCTGGCCATAGACGGCTGCAACCGAAGCGCGGGCCGGTTTTTCCAGTTGGTCGTACACCAGCACGAGGGGTACGCAGAGTTCCTTGTCACGGTCTTCGGCGTTCACGGTGCTCGGAATCTTGGCGAAATGGCGGGCCAGGTTCAGGTAGGTCGCCGCACGCAGGAAATAGGCCTCGCCCTGAACGGCGCGGGCCGCATCCTTGATTTGCTCGGGAACATTTTCCGTGTTGGCAATCAAGATGTTGTAGTCCTTGATACCCACATAGCTGTAATTCCAATAGTCGGCCACATAGTAGTCGCCAGCCGTAAAGTTGTAGTCCGTCTTGTGGAGACCGCCGTAGTTGTTGCCATAATCGAGCGTGGCGTTGAACCCGTCGGTCATCACTTCTTCAGCCGTGGTGAATTCGCCCAGCTGGTAACTTCTGTAGCTGGCGAACATGCCGGCCCTGAAAGCGTTGAGGTTGGCCTCGGACTGAATCAGCTGCCCGTTTTCATCATATGCGATGGAAGTGGTCGGCGTCAAATCCAGGTTGCAGGAGACAAGCATCGCAGCGGCGACGCCTGTGCAGATATATCCAAATAACTTTTTCATGGTATTCATCAATTAGAACGTCAGTTCCAGACCCAGCAGGTACTGTTTCGTGTTGGATACGAGACCCACGACCAGGTTGCTGGCAACTTCCGGGTCCAGACCTTCATACTTGGTGCAGGTCAGCAGGTTTCGGCCCGTGAACGTCAACTTCACGCTTTCGAACACATGCTGGGCTTCCAGCCACTTGTTCGGCAGGGATACACCGACCTGGAGGTTCTTCAGGCGGAGGAAGGAGGCGTCTTCATACAGGTGCGTGTCGAACTGCATCACATAGCCCTTGGTCCAGTCGGGATAGCGGGCGTTGACGTTGGACGGCGTCCAGAAATCGCTGACGGACTTGTGCTTGTTCATCGTTACGTTGTTGTTCGGGTTGGCATAGAAATACGCGTCGTTGTTCAGGAGCGTCTTGCCGATGGAATAGGAGAAGTCTGCCGCGAAGGAGAGGAACTTCCAGCCGCCGTGGAGGCCGAAGCCGCCGGTGACGGGCGCGTGGAGACGCAGGCCCGTGTTCTGGAGCAGCGCATCTTCGTCGAACTTCTTCGTGGTGCGGGCCGGGTCCTTGGTGGTCACGTCCGGATTCTCACCCGGGATGTACCACATCGGGGCGCCGTCCGCCGGGTCCACGCCCGCGTAAATCGGGGCGTAGTACATAATCGGCTGGCCGACGACATACGCCAGGCCTTCGTTGGGCATTTCCCAGCGGTCCATGCCGTTGAAGAGTTCCGTAATCTTCTCGGAGTTGTAGTTGAACACCGTGGAGAAATTCAGGTAGTAGTCCTTGCCGCGCAGGATGTCCACCCCGAGGGTGATGTCCACGCCGGTGTTGCTCATCGAACCGATGTTGGCCGTCAGTTTGTCGAAGCCGGTGGTGTACGGATAAGGAACATCCATGAGCATATCGGTGGTGTTGCGGTGGTAGAACTGCACGTCCACGTCGAAAATCTTGGCGATGCGGGCCCCTGCGCCGACGGTGAGGAGCGCCTGCTTTTCCCATGTGAGGTCATAGTTGGACGGCTGGTCGATGACCCAGCCTTCTGCGCCGTTGTATTGCTCGCTCGTGGTGCCGATCAGGGCCAGGTGCTGATAGTTGCCGATTTCGGCGTTTCCCTGGGTACCGTAATTGACACGGAAATGTGCGTCGCTCAGCCAGCTGGCATCCTTCAGGAAACCTTCCTTGCTGGCGTTCCAGCGGGCGCCGACCGCCCAGAACCAACCGTTGCGGTGGTTGCGGCCGAAACGGGAAGATGCGTCGTTACGCACGGTGGCGTCCACGATGTATTTGTCGGCGAAGTTGTAATCGATGTGGCCGAAGAAAGAGAGGAAGCGGCTTGCGGAGGAACTTTCCGACATGTCGCGGGAAGTCGCCGTGCCGTTTTGCAGCAGCAGGCTGCGGTCGTCCGTCTGGCCGGAAGAGAGGGCGGTGAAATAATCATACCAGTTGCTGATGCCTTCCTGGCCGGCGAGCAGGGTGAACTTGTGGTCGTGGCCGATGTCAAACGAATACTCGATGGTGTTGGTAATCGTGTTGTTTGAAGTCATCTGCGTGGACTTGCCCTTGGCGCCTTTCCCGCTGCGGATCAAGCTGGAAGCAAGATACTTGTAATTGCGGTAGGAGAAGAAGGTGTCGGTACCCAGCTGGGAACGGATTTTGAGGTTCTTGACGGGTTCCAGTTCGATGAACACGTTTCCGTTGATGCCGTAACGGTTGGTGACATCCGGATAGGTGTACATATAATAATACGGGTTCGTCATGCCGTTCACGAATTTCGGAGAGGCCAGCTTGCCGTCCTCGTCGTAAACGGGGATGAGGGGGTTCAGCAGGTAGGACACGCTGCCGCTCGTATAGAGGTCGCCGTCCAGCGAAGAGTCCATCCAGTTGTCATTCTGCTGCTTCTCGTCGATGGAGAGGTTGAGGTTCATGCCCACCTTGAGCCATTTCTTCGGGTGGCCCTGCACGTTGGAACGCACCGTGTAGCGGTCATAGTAGTTGCCGATGGTCGTGCCGCGCTGGTGGAACTGGGAGGCGCTGATCATGTACGCCACCTTGGAGCCGCCGCCTTCGACGGTCACGTCGGACTGGTACTGCGGGTTGGTCATGTTCTGCATGACCTCGTGCCATTTCGTGTTGGCGGTGTAACCCTTGTCGGTATAGTTCTCCTTAATCTGGGCCGGGGTGAACGTGCCGATACGGAGCCAGAACTCCTTCAGTTCGTCACCGCTCATCATGTTGTCATAGAACTGCTTGTTGGCGGTCGTGGAGATACCACCCTGCGCACGCACGGTCACACGGGCCTTGGCGTCGTAGGAACCGGATTTGGTGGTCACATAGACGACACCGTTGGCGGCGCGGGCGCCGTAGATGGAAGTCGAGGAGGCGTCCTTGAGCACCGTGACGGAGAGGATGTCGTTGGGGTTCATCGCCATGATGGTGCGGCTGGAAGACGGCACGCCGTCGATGATGTAGAGCGGCGCGGTCGAAGTGCCGAGGGAGCCGGTGCCGTGCAGCGTCATGGACGTGGAATTGTCACCGGCAATACCGCCGGTCGTCATGACGGAAAGGCCCGCCACCTGGCCCTGCAGGGCGTCGAGGGCGGTCGCGGCCGGAGCGTTCCGCACGATGTCGGTCTTGACGACGGAGACGGAACCTACGATGTTGCCGATTTTCTTGGCGGAACCGTAACCCACGACCACCGTCCCTTCAAGGGCTTCGGCGTCGGGTACCAGATCCACGTTGATCTCGCGCTTACCGGCTACCGCAATCTCGACGGTGTGGTAGCCGATGGAGGAGAAGACGAGGACCGCATTGGAAGCCACGGTGATGGAATACTTGCCTTCCGCATCCGTGGTGGAACCGGTGGTCGTTCCCTTCACCTGAATGGCGGCAAACGGAACGTTTTCCCCGGTGGCGGCGTCCCGGACGACACCGCGCACGTCCACCCGCTGGGCGAACGCCGCCGATGTCAGGAACATCGCCAGCACTACAAGAAAAACTTTTAGTCTTTTCATTGGTAATCAGTTAGTTAAACAATATAGTAAGTTCGTTTTTCTTTATTTTCGCGTATGTCGTTACCGCTTTGGAAGCCCGGGAAAAAGCGGGCGCTAAAACGGAATAAACGCGCAAATTTATGAAAAAAAACAGAAAAAGTCAAGCCCCGGACTATTCCGTGCTGCCGCCGAGCAGGTCGAGGATTTCGGCGGTGATTTTCTGCTGGCGTCCCTTGTTGTAGGCGAGCGTCAGTTCCGACAGCATCTTGCGGGCATTGTCGCTGGCAGCCTGCATCGCGAGGGTGCGTGCCGCCTGCTCGGCGGCGGACGAGTCCAGCAGGGCCGCATACAGTTTCAGGTTTTCTACCTGGGGGAGCAGGCGCTTGGCCACGTCCGCCACCGACGGTTCCACGAGGTATGCTTCTGTCCCGGAGGCTTGTTCCGGCACGCCGGCCAAGGGAAGATAGCGCTCCAGCCGGATTTCCTGCCGTGCGGTCGTAACAAAGTGGTTGTAGAGCAGATACACTTGCGAGAGTTCGCCCTTCCGTACCCGTTCCGCAAGTTCGCGGGCGAGCTCCGCCGCTCCCCGGAAATGGGGATGCGCGGCCAGCGCCGGGTCTTCCTGCCGGAGCCGGACGCCCGTCCGCCGCAGGGCTTCTGCGATTTTGCGTCCGCAGGCATGGACCTCCACGGGGCCTTGCTGCCGGGCGAGAAAAGCGCGGGCTTCCCGGATGACCCCCGCGTTGAAACCGCCGCAGAGGGCGTTGTTGGAGGAAAAGCAGACCAGCGCGACAGGCGCTTCCGAAACACGCCCGTCCGGAGCGGGGGGCGGGGATGGCGCCCGGCAGACGGAGGCCAGGATGTCGGTCAGGACCTGCTCATAGGGGCGCAGCGCTTCCACCGCCGCCTGTGCCTTGCGGAGTTTGGAAGACGCGACAAGTTTCATCGCCGATGTGATTTTCAGCGTTCCCCGGACAGAGTTCATCCGGTCTTTCGTCTCCCGCAGCGATGCCATCTGTCGCTATGATGCTTGCAAATCCCGGCAGATTGTCCGGGCGAGTTCTTCGAGTGTCTGGCCGGCGCCCGCCGGTATTTCCCCGTTTTCAAAAGCGGCGAGCAGTTCCGGATGCAGTGAATGCATGCGCTCCAGCAGCATCCGTTGGAAATCCGCCACCTGGTCGGGCGTAATGTCCGCCAGCAGGCCGTGCGTGCCGCAATACAGCACCGCCACCTGTTCGCCTACGGGCATCGGGGCATAACGCGGCTGGATGAGCAGGCGGTTGTTCTTGCGTCCTTTGTCGAGCGCGCGCGCCGTGACCTGATCCAAATCGGAAGAGAACTTGGAAAACGCTTCCAGTTCGTTGTATTGGGCCTGCTCGATTTTCAGCGTACCCGCCACCCGCTTCATGGAGCGCACCTGTGCGGCGCCGCCTACGCGCGAGACGGAAATGCCGATGTTGATGGCCGGGCGGAACCCCGCGTTGAACAGTGCCGGTTCCAGGTAAATCTGCCCGTCGGTAATGGAAATCACGTTGGTGGGGATGTATGCCGATACGTCTCCAGCCTGTGTCTCCACGATGGGCAGGGCGGTCAGCGAGCCCCCAGCCTTGACGCGTCCCTGCAGGCATGCGGGCAGGTCGTTCATCTGTTCTGCCACTTCTTGTTGGGAAATGATTTTGGCGGCGCGTTCCAACAGGCGGGAATGCAGGTAAAATACGTCACCCGGATAGGCTTCCCGGCCGGAAGGGCGCCGCAGGATCAGGGATACTTCCCGGTAGGCGACGGCCTGCTTGGACAGGTCGTCAAAGACCACGAGGGCGTGGCGTCCCGTGTCCCGGAAATACTCTCCGATGGCCGCGCCCGCAAAAGGGGCATAATATTGCAGGGCTGCCGGGTCCGCCGCCGAGGAAGATACGACGACGGTATAATCCATCGCGCCGCGCTCCCGCAGGGTATGGACAATGGATGCCACCGTGGACCCTTTCTGCCCCACGGCGACATAGATGCAGTACACAGGCTTCCCTTTCTGGTATTCCGCCCGCTGGTTCAGGATGGTGTCGATGGCGATGGCCGTCTTGCCGGTCTGCCGGTCCCCGATGATGAGTTCCCGCTGGCCGCGCCCGATGGGAATCATCGCGTCGATGGCCTTGAAGCCGGTCTGGAGCGGTTCCGTCACCGGTTCCCGGGAAATCACGCCGGGAGCTTTCCGCTCCAGCGGCATGTCCATGGTTTCTCCGGCAATGCTCCCCAGCCCGTCCAGCGGGCGGCCGATAGGGTCCACCACGCGCCCTACGAGTCCTTCGCCCACCGGAATGGAGGCGATTCGCCCTGTCCGGTGCACTTTCATGCCTTCCTTGACCAGCCCCGTGGCACCGAGCAGTACCGCGCCCACGTTGTCCTGTTCTAGGTTCATCACGACAGCCCGTACGCCGCCGTCCAGTTCCAGCAGTTCCCCGGCTTCGGCGTTGCCCAGCCCGTAAATCCGCGCCACGCCGTCACTGACCGTCAGTACCGTGCCGATTTCTTCGAATTCCGGCGACAAATCGATACCGGAAAGCTGCTGGAGCAGGATTTCCGATATTTCGCTCGCTTTGATTGTGTGTTGGCTCATTTATACCGTTCTCTTGTTGTCCATGACATATTGCCGGCGTATCCTGTCCAGCCGGGATGCGACGCTTGCATCCAGCATCCGGTCATCGACCTCCAGGATGAAACCGCCCGTCAGTGCGGGGTCGATACGGCTTTCTATCAGCACGTTCCCGCCAAGTTCCGCACGCAGCCGGGCTTCCAGGCCGGGGGCGGGCACCACCGTTGTCAGGCGGGCGAGCCGGATGCCTTCGGCCCGGGCGTACATCCGCGTGAAAAACAGGAGAATCAGTTTGGCATACTCCAGCCGTCCCCGCTTGCGGAGCAGCTGCACGAGCGCCGCCAAATCTTCTTCCAGCGGCTCCCGGAATGCTTTGGGTTCCCGCAGCAGGGCGAGGGCCTGGGTGAATACCTCCTGTCCGCGTCCCGTTCGGGCCACGTAAGCCAACAAAGCCTTGGCATACCGTTCTGCAATGAGCCCCGTGTTCATCCGTCAGCTTTTCCTGTCCGTTTCCACCTCGTCCATCAACCGGTCCAGCAAAGCCAGTTGCTCATCATCCCGGGAGAGCTGCCGGCTGACCAGTTTGCCTGCTATTTCCAGCGAGAGCAGCGATACCTGCTGCCGGATGTCCCGCAGCGCCGCCTCTTTCTCGGCGGCAATCTCTTTCCGGGCGTTCTCCAGCATATGCGCTTCCGCTTCGGCGGCTTCCTTCCGGGCGGCCGCCAGCATCTTCTCCCGTGCTTCGGCGGCTTCCCGAAGCAGGCGTCCCTGCTGCTGCCGCGTGTTTTCCAGCAGTTCTTCCTGCTCCTGTGCGAGCCGTTCCACTGCCGCCCGGGCTTCTTCCGCTTTTTGCAGCGAGGATGCGATATAGGCGTTCCGCCGTTCCACCATCCGGGTAATCACAGGAAAGCCGAATTTCGCCAACAGGAAAAACACGATGCCGAAAATCAGCACCATCCACAGCAGCAGTCCGGTATCGGGTAGCAACAAATCCATGTCGTTTCTAACTGGCAATCAGGCAGACGACGATGGCAAAGAAGCAGACACCCTCGACGAGGGCGCCGATGATGATCATCGAGGTCCGGATATTTCCGGCGGCCTCCGGCTGGCGGGCGATTCCTTCCATGGCCGCCTTGCCGATTTTTCCGAGTCCGATGGCCGCCGCAATTGCGGCAATCGCAGCGCCCAGCGCTTTGCCGACCACACCCAGTTGCAGGGCGGCGGCTTGAAGCATCATTGCAGAAAGTAACATATGCATATCTGTTTGATTGAATGAAAAACTATTCCTTTTGTCTGGATATGCCGATGAACACGGCGGAAAGCATCGTGAAAACATAGGCCTGTATGAAGGCCACCAGCAATTCGAGGCAATCCATGAATACCCCCAGCACGACGGCGACCAGCGTCATCGACCCGCTGATGGCCGCGCCCATTTTCGCCGTTACGAAAATGACGCATATCACCCCGATGAGCATCGCATGACCCGCGAAGATGTTGGCGAACAGGCGGATGGCCAGCGAGAACGGTTTGGTCAGCAGGCCCACGATTTCGATGACGGGCATCAGGGGAACGGCTTTCAGGAAAACCGGCACGTCCGGCCAGAGGATTTCTTTCCAATAGTGTTTGCTGCCCGTCAGGTTGACGGCGAGGAACGTGCCTGCCGCCAGCGTGGCTGTCACCGCGATGTTGCCCGTGACATTCGCCCCGCCCGGAAAGAAGGGGATGATGCCCGTCAGGTTGTTCAGCAGGATGAAGAAAAACACGGTGAGCAGATAGGGGGAGTAACGTTTCCAGTCTTCCCCGACTGCCGGTTTGGCGATTTCGTCGTTGACCAGCACCACAAGGGGTTCCAGCAGGGTGGACAACCCGTGCGGCGGTTGCCGCCAGGCGTCCGGCCTGCGGTAGCGGGATGCGCAGGAAAGAACCAGCAGGACCAATAGTAATGCGTTTAGTATTAGCGCAAAAACCGTTTTTGTGACCGACAGGTCAAGGGGACGGGTGCCGTCGGTGTCCCGGACGATTTTTCCCGCGTCCCCGATGTGGAATCCTGCGTAATGCGCCCCGTTCGCAAAACGCGAGGAAAGGCAGGCATGCCAGCCGCTTTCCCGGTCGTACAGGATGACGGGCAGCGGCAGGGTGATGTTTTTGTCCCCCCAGGTGGCGATGTGCCAGCTGTAACTGTCTGCTACGTGTTCGAAAATGATGGCGGTGGCGTCAATCTCCCCGTTTCCCTCCTGTGCCCGGGCGCTTGCCGGCAGGCAGGCGAGCAGCAGGCAGGCTGCGAAAAAGAGGATATGACGGGTTTTTCTCATGCTTCTTCCACGCAGATTTGCAAAATACCGTCGTGCAGGCGGACGGCTCCGCACCGGATGGAAAGCGTCTCTTCTTTCCCTTTCGCGCGCCAGCGCAGGCGTCCTTCGTCCAGCGTGGAGATGATGGGCGCATGACCGGGCAGCACCTCGAAAGCGCCGGCCGAGCCGGGCAGCCATACGGCATCCGCATCCAGTTCGCGCTGCCATTCCGGCGTGAGTATCTGCATCCGTATCATTGTTTCGCCTGTTCCAGCAGAATCTTGCCTTTTTCCTTGGCTTCTTCGATGGTGCCTACGTTGAGGAATGCCTGTTCCGGCACCTCGTCGCACGCCCCGTCCAGAATCTGGTTGAAGCCCCGGATGGTATCTTCGATGTCCACCATGACGCCTTTGACGCCCGTAAACTGTTC
>JAGAFI010000157.1 GCA_017612675.1 Bacteroidales bacterium | reverse complement strand
CTATTGGATCAGCGGTACGGAAAACGTCATTAAAATCCGCAGCAGCCACTCGGCGCCCCGGATTATCCGGGGTGCGGGAGAAGGCGCCCGCCAGGCGGCCATCGGTATTTTGAAAAACATCCTTTCATAAGAGCCATGAACACTTCTCTGCAAGTCATTATCAGCGGTTATGGCAAAATGGGCCATATGGTCGAAGGCGTGCTGCACAGGCGCGGCATTCCCCTGGCGCTTGCCACGGAGGACGTCTGCGGTGTGGACCCCGCTCTTGCCAAGGCGTGCGTCTGCATCGATTTTACGACCCCGGAGGCCTTCAAGGCGAATTACGCCTGGCTTGCCGGCCATTTCAAGGCCGTTGTGGTCGGCACGACCGGCTGGGGCGACATTTTCGGCGACGTGGTCGCCTGTTTCTATGCCGCCGGCACCCCGATGATATATTCTTCCAATTATTCCATCGGCGTCAATGCCGTTTTTGCCGCCTTGGAGCGGGTCAGCGATATCCTGAAAGGAAAGGGTTATACGCCGCACATCGAGGAAATCCACCATGTCCACAAACTGGACGCGCCGAGCGGAACCGCTAGGACGATGGCCCGGCTGGTGGGCGACCACCTCGGCATTCAGCCGGATATTACGTCCATCCGGGAAGGAGAAGTGCCCGGCAAGCATATCGTCAAGTTCAAGAGCGAGATTGATAAAATCAAGATTTCCCACGAGGCATTTTCCCGGGAGGGGTTTGCGGAAGGTGCCGTCCTGGCCGCCACGATGACGGAAGGACTGAGCGGGGTACATGATTTCAAAGAATTGTTATTCAAATAAAAACGGTTTTATATGTTATTCTCCGGATGTGGAACTGCCCTTGTGACGCCGTTTACCCTTGACGGGTCGGTCGATTATTCCGCATATTGTACCCTGCTGGAGCGTCAGGTCGCGCAGGGCGCGGATTTTCTCGTTCCCCTTGCGACGACGGGGGAAACGCCGACACTCTCTCTGGCAGAGCGGCGGGAACTCCTGCGTCTTGCCCGCGAACACGCCGGGGGACGGAAACTGCTTGTCGGATGCGGCGGAAATTCCCTGCAGGGGACGCTGGACAACATCGCCTCCCTGGATGCGGCGCTCGCCGACGGCTATCTGGTCGTCGTGCCTTATTACAACAAGCCCACCCAAGAGGGAATGTACCAGTATTTCAAGGCTGTTGCCGCTTCTACGGACAAGGGAATCATTATCTACAATGTGCCCGGAAGAACCGGTGCGAACATCCTGCCGGATACCGTTATCCGGCTGGCCCGGGACTGCCGGAACATCATCGGCATCAAGGAGGCATCCGGAAGCTTTTCGCAGGGAAGTGAAATCATCCGGCGGGCGCCGGAAGGATTTGCGGTGCTCAGCGGGGATGATGACCTGACGTTTGCCTTGATGGCCGCCGGCGGGCACGGCGTTATTTCCGTCGCCTCCAATGTCGTCCCGGCGGAGGTGGCGGCCATGTGCCGTTACGCCGCAGCCGGCGATTTCCTCCGTGCCCGTGCCCTGCACCACCGGCTTTCCCCGCTGTTCCGCATCCTTTTCGTGGAGAGCAATCCGATTCCCGTCAAGGCTGCTTTGGCCCTGTTGGGGCTTTGCACCGACCGGATGCGGCTTCCCCTCGTGAGCGCGTCCGCGGCCACGAAAGAGAAACTGGGAGAAGTGCTTGCGGCTATACCAAATGCCGGATAAGCGACGCTTTGTCGCCTTCCAACATAGCGATTACCGGGATTTCTATCATCGTATAGCATCCCGGTTTTTGTTTCATGGAAGCGCGGGCGACCATGACGAGCACCTGACCGGTCAGCGCCGGGTTGTTGATGCGCATGTTGAATTCCAGCATCTGGTTGTGCGTGCTGCCGGAAACGCCTTTGCGGACGAGGTTCACCCCATGCCCCACATCGTTGAGGGCATCCACGCTCTCCACGGCGGTGACGTGCGTCTCGTCGGAAGCGAAGTACGGGTCGGCTTTGATGGCGGCTGCGACCTGGGCGAAATCGGCGCCCGCTTCCAATTCCACATATACCATGCGGCGGTGGATGCCGGTGCCCAGCGGAATCGTCATGCTCAGCGCATCCCGTACGCCGGGGATGGCCTTGGCCGCTACGGAATGGCCCATGGAGCGTCCCGGACCGAAATTGGTGTAACTGACACCTTTCGGTGCCAGCCCCTGCATCAGGGCGCGGACGACGGAGTCGCTTCCCGGGTCCCAGCCGGCTGAAATGATGCTGACCGCTCCGCTTTTCTGTGCCACCGGGGCCAGGGTCTCGCGCAAATCCCAAATCTGGCTGTGTATGTCGAAACTGTCCACGGTATTGATGCCCATTGGCAGATAGCGCAAGGCGTTTTCCTCCACTTTGCGGGAAGGGGTGGCGAGGATGGCCACATCGACTTTCCCCAATTCGGTGATGTCCCGCACGACTTTGTATCCGTTCAGTTCCGGACATCCTTCCGCACTGCCGCTGCGCCGCACGATGCCGGCACAGACCATGTCTGTCGCTGCTTCTACTGCCTGCAGGGCATATTTCCCGATGTTGCCGTATCCGACAATCGCAATCCTGATTTTTTTCATGCTCTCACTTTTTAACCGTACGGGCAAAGGTAGGAATTTTGCAGCGATTATGAAAGGGCGCGTTTCGGCATGGCATTTGTTAAACCCGGGGAGTTTGTATGCGTCTATACAGTGACATGGATTCAGCAGAACGGCAGTTTCAGGATTTGGTGAATCGGTACAGCGAGCGGCTGTACTGGCATCTGCGCACGATGGTCGGGTCTCATGACGATGCGGACGACCTGTTGCAGGACGTGTTCATCAAAGCGTGGAAGGCCTTGCCCGGTTTTCGGGGAGACGCGGACATTTTTACATGGCTGTGGCGCATTGCGACCAACGAAGCGCTGGGTTTCCTGCGCCGTGCGAAAGTCCGTTCCATCCTGACCTTCAGGAGCCTGGACGGCGAAGCCCTGTCGGTTCCCGATACCGATGCGCCCCTCGATGCGGAACAGGCGGCGGCCCGGTTGCAGAAGGCCATCGCTTCCCTGCCCCCCAAGCAGCGGGCCGTGTTCCATATGCGTTATTATGAGGAAATGGCGTATGAGCAAATCAGCCGCATCACCGGTACCAGCGTCGGGGCCTTGAAGGCATCCTACCACTTCGCCTATGAAAAAATCAAACAATATGTTTTAGAAGAAAACTGACGAAATGGTGATGGCTGGAATTCTTACCAAATAATTAAACCGTATCCCTCCCGAAGCATCCAAATAAGCGAAATGAAAAAGAAGATTCCCTATTCCACGCCGGACGGCTATTTTGAAGCATTGAAAAGACGGCTTTCCGACATTCCTGCCGAACACCGGACGCAGGCAAGGCCCTTGGGCGCCAAATGGGTTCCTTATCTTGCGCTGGCTTCGTTTTTTGCCGCCGCCGTGGTTTTGGGCAATCTTTTCCTTTCCGGCACGACCGGGCGCGGAGGGGCAACGGAAGATGAAATCGTGGAATACCTGATTGATTCCGGCACGACGCTCGCCCAGTTGTATGAGTATAATTTTTAAAAAACGGACAGTATGAAAAAGTTGGTAGTTTTTTTGTTGTGTGCGGCGCTGTCCTGCAGCCTGTTTGCACAGCCGCCCGGCGGTCATGGCGGTGTCAAAGACCGCAAACCGGGTCCCGGCAAGGAGATGATGCAGCGCATCCGCAGCGAGAAGATTGCATACATTTCCGCGTATGCCAAACTGAACAAGGAAGAGGCGGACCGTTTCTGGCCGCTGTATCATGAAATGGAGGACCAGCAGCAGAAGCTGACCCATGCGGAGCGGGAGGCCTTCCACGCCTTGCAATCGGCCCTTGAAGATGGTGACCGGGACATCCCGGCCCGGCTGGATGCATATCTGGCGGCCAAAGGGAAGACGGCGGAAGCCCAGCGTTCCGCCATCCATGCGTACCGCCGGGTATTGTCTGTGGACAAAGCGGCCCGGGTGCTTGTCGCGGAAGAGATGTTCCGCCGGGAGCAAATCGGGAAACTGCGCGGTACGCCTCCTCCCGGACGACCGGACGGTCCTCCGCAGGACGGAGAAGGGCACCGGAAACCGGAGCGGCGCTGACGGCTAATCGCCGGCTTCCCGGAACGGGGCGTCCGGGGCGCCCGACCATTGGAAGAGGGTTGCATCGCAACTCTCTTCTGCTTTTTGTGTGGCGGGATTCCGTTGCCGCCGCTGCTTGGCGAAATACCAGCGTCCGTCCCCGAGCGGGCACAGGCCGAAACTCCCGAGGGCGAAATGCCAGCCCGTTTCCAGGGGGATGAGGGTGGCTTTGTGCGGCTTGTACGGCACGCCTTCCAAGGCGGCGCGACGGGGCCGGGAGGCCATCCGTACGGCGTAGAGGTCGCGGTTTTCGTATTGCGTTTTCTTACCTTTGTACACGGCCATCAGCAGCAGGCCGCTATGGGCGTCATACGCGAGGTTCTGCACCCCGAAATTGGTGTTTCCGGTGTGGATGAAGAATTTGCGGGGCGTGCGCAGGCGTCCTTTCCGGACATCGCGCATGGAATATTGCAGCAATACCTGATGGTCGTTGTCCGTGCGGTCCACGTCCGAATATACGCCATAGGCGACATACAGGTATTCCCCCTTGTCGCACCCGAATCCGGGGGCCACGGTGATGCCGTCGATGCCCGAGCAGCCGTAGCGGTGGCGGACGGTCCGGTCCCCGAGCGTCACTTCCGCAAGGTGGTCCTGCCCTGCCGGTACCACTTCCATATAATGGAGGGCCTGCTGCTGCGGCGTGCCCGTCGCCGTGACGGCGTCCACGTCGATTTTGGCGACGTAGAAGACAGGATGCGTATAGTCCTGTCCGCCGAGGGTGCGGGCGATATAACTGCCGATAACGTCGTTCTTGTGTTCCAGCGTCCCATAGACGCAGCGGGAACGGGGGTCGAAGGTGATGGCGCCCAGGTGCCCGTCGATGCGGTCTATGCTCCCGAGTATGTTGCCGAGCGTGTCGGCCACGATGAAACGGGTGGTGAAAGAAAGGTACAGGCGCCCTTTCCCTGCGTCATAGGCGATGCCCTGCACATGGTGGGTCTGTCCGCCGACATGGATGGTCCGCGGCTGTGCGCCCGCCGCGAAACAGCAGGCGCACAGCAACAGGGCGAAGCAGAACCGCCGCATCAGATTTTCCTCCCGATGGCTTTTTTGGCGGCTTCTGCCATGTGGGCGGCATCCAGCCCGTATGCCCGCATCAATTCCGCGGGCGTCCCGGACTGTCCGAAACGGTCGGCGCCGTTGATGTATTCCAGCGGGCAGGGACGTGTGGCCGCCGTCAGGCCCGCGACGGCTTCCCCGAGTCCGCCGGCGGTGTTGTGTTCTTCCGCAATGACAGCACAACCCGTCCTGGCAAGGGATGCGAGCAGCGTTTTTTCATCGAGGGGCTTGATGGTCGCCACGTTGAGGACCTCCGCGCTGATGCCTTCCGCTTCCAGTGCCTGTGCGGCGCCGAGGGCTTCCCAGACCAGATGTCCGCAGGCGATGAGCGTCACGTCCGTCCCTTCGTTGAGGGTGTAAATCTTTCCGATTTCAAACGGCTCGTCCGCCGGGGTGAAATTGGGCACGGAGGGGCGTCCGAAGCGGATATAGACGGGGCCTTCATACGCTGCGGCCGCGATGGTGGCGTTTTTCGTCTGGTTGTAGTCGCAGGGGACCAGCACCACCATGCCGGGAAGCGCCCGCATCAGGGCGATGTCTTCCATCGTCTGGTGGGTGGCACCGTCCTCGCCGAGGGTGATGCCTGCGTGGGAGGACGCGATTTTTACGTTGGTATGGCCATAGGCGACTTCCTGCCGGAGCTGGTCATAGACCCGTCCCGTGACAAATTCCGCAAAACTGCCGATGAACGGCACTTTTCCGCCGATGGCGAGCCCTGCGGCCACGCCGACCATGTTCGCTTCCGCAATGCCGCATTCGATGAAGCGGTCGGGAAATTCCTTGGCAAAAGCGTTCATCTTGACGGAGCCTTTGAGGTCTGCCGTCAGGGCCATTACCCGTTCATCCTGGCGCCCGGCCAGCAGCAGGCCTTCGCCGAATCCGCTGCGGGTGTCGATTTTCCCTGTGTCGATATAGGTTTTCATATCAATAATCTCCCAAAGTTTCGTCCAACTGTTCCAAGGCGCGTGCGCATTGCTCCTCCGTGGGGGCCTTGCCATGCCATTCGTGCGTTCCCGCCATGAAGTCCACGCCGTGGCCCATTTCCGTGCGGAAAAGAATCATCTTCGGTTTCCCATTGGCGGCGCGGGCGAGTTTGAAGGCGTCGAGGATGCTCGTAAAATCGTGTCCGTCGGCGATGATGACTTCCCAGCCGAAAGCCCCCCATTTCTCGGACAAATCCCCGATGCCGGCCACTTTTTCAACGGGGCCGTCGATTTGCTGTCCGTTCCAGTCGGTGAAGGCGACGAGATTGTCCACGCCGTGGTGGGCCGCCCACATGCCGGCTTCCCAAATCTGCCCTTCTTCGCTTTCTCCATCTCCGCAGAGGCAGAAAACGCGGCGGTCTTCCCCGGAAAGCTTTTTGCCGAGCGCGAGGCCGGCGGCGACGGAAAGCCCCTGTCCGAGGGAGCCGGAAGGCTTGATGACGCCCGGAAGCCCGTCCGTCACGCAGGGATGTCCCTGCAGGCGGCTGCCGAAGCGGCGGAGCGTGCCCAGTTCATGGACGGGGAAATACCCCGCACGGGCGAGCACCGCATAGAGGACGGGCGCCAGGTGCCCGGCGGAGAGCACGAATGCGTCCTGCCCGGCAGAACGCCGCGTCCATGTGGCGGGGTCTTGCTGCATCTCGCTGAAATAAAGAGCCGTAAGAACGTCCGCGATGCCGAGCGAACCGCCCGGATGTCCGGATTTCGCCGCGCAGACCATCCGCACGATGTCCCGGCGGACCTGCGAAGAAATGCGTTTCAGTTCATCTATACTTGCCATATCGAATGTTGCTTGATTTACAAATATAACGAAAAATCGCTTATCTTTGCAATGATGGATATGAAGAACATACGCAACTTCTGCATCATTGCGCATATCGACCACGGAAAGAGCACCTTGGCGGACCGCCTGTTGGAACTGACCCGCACACTGGCCTCCCGGGACATGGAAAACCAGGTCCTGGACGACATGGATCTGGAGCGGGAAAAGGGCATCACCATCAAGAGCCACGCCATCCAGATGCAGCATACGGTGGGGGGACAGACATATTGCCTGAACCTCATCGACACCCCGGGGCACGTGGACTTCAGTTATGAGGTGTCGCGCTCCATCGCCTCCTGCGATGGGGCCCTGCTCGTCGTGGATGCCACCCAGGGTGTACAGGCGCAGACCATCTCCAATCTGTATATGGCCATCGACCACGGGCTGGAAATCATTCCGGTCCTGAATAAAATCGACATGGATTCGGCGCAGGTGGACGTGGTGACCGATGAAGTATGCGACCTGCTCGGCTGCTCTCCCGAAGACATTTTCAAAGTTTCCGCGCGTACCGGGGAAGGGGTGCCGCCCATCCTGGATGCCATCGTGGAGCGGATTCCCGCCCCGCAGGGAGATTCCAACGCCCCCTTGCAGGCCCTGGTTTTCGACAGCGTGTTCAATTCTTTCCGCGGGGTCATCGCCTATTTCAAAATTAAGAACGGCAGCATCCGGAAAGGGGACAAGGTCAAGTTTTTCTCCACGGGCATGGAGTACGAAGTTGAAGAAGTGGGCTGCCTGAAAATGAAGCTGTTGCCAACGGATGGCGTCGGCTGCGGGGACGTGGGCTATATGATTACGGGCATCAAGAGCGCCGTGGAAGTCAAGGTGGGTGATACCGTCACGCGGACCGACCGTCCCTGTGCCGAAGCGATTGCCGGTTTCGAGGAAGTCAAGCCGATGGTGTTCGCGGGCATGTATCCCGTGCAGGCCGACAAATTCGAGGAATTGCGGGCGGTGCTGGAAAAATTCCAGCTCAACGACGCCTCTTTCGTCTATGAGCCGGAGAGTTCCCTGGCGCTCGGCAGCGGTTTCCGTTGCGGTTTCCTCGGCCTGCTGCACCTGGAAATCGTGCAGGAACGCCTGTTCCGCGAATTCGACATGGATGTCATCACCACGGTGCCCAATGTCTCCTATAAAGTCTATACCACGCAGGGGGAGGTCATCGACGTACACAATCCTTCCGGCCTGCCCGCCCCCACGGTCATCGACCACATCGAGGAACCTTATATCCGCGCCCAGATTATCTCCAAGACGGAATTTTTCGGGCCTATCATGAAGCTCTGCCTCGACCGGCGGGGAACCCTT
>JAGAFI010000002.1 GCA_017612675.1 Bacteroidales bacterium | reverse complement strand
TGCTTCCTGCCGGCGAGGGAAAATACAAGGGCATTTATGACACCGGTGACAATCCCCGGCAGGATGAGGGCATAGACGCCGAAACCGAGTACGGCAAACAGCACCGTCAGGGCAAATCCGACCAGACACAGCAGGATGCGGACCTGTGAGATGAATGCAAACTCGAGGTTTTTCTGTTTAATCGTATAAAACACTTTTCCGAATGCCAGGAGCAGAATCTGGGTGCCGGTCAAGATGATCAGGCCCGTCAGCCGGGCTTCCCCGTAGAATTTCGCCACCGGCCAGGCCGCCACGCAGACAATCAGGAAACAGGCGACGCTCAACGCCCAGTTCATCCAGTAGAGACTGTTGTACTGGTCCTGGGTGGTGTCCTGCTTGTGTATCATGGCCGCGTACATGCCCAAATCGGTAAACATGCCGACCATCCCCAGTACGACATGCACGATGGACATCGAGCCGAAATCAGCCTTGTCAATGAAGCGGGCGACGATGGCAAGCTGGGCCACGGCGACGGCTTCCGTCACGATTTTGGCCACCGTGTTCCATTTTACGCCATTGACGGCTTCCTTCCGGTATCCCATCGCTGCTTATCCGCTCCTTTTGTGGTGGAAGAGGATGTTGTCCACCGCGCCCCAGAAATAGCGCCAGTCCGTCCGGAAAGGATGAGCATGGTAGGCCTCGATATAGCGGCGCTCGCTTTCCTGTACTTCCTCCAGCGTGACGGGCGTCTTCCTTTCGTAATAGAAAGGCGGCACCAGCCCGGGTTTCACGCTGATGTGCAGGGCCTGCATCTCCGGGGAATACAGGCTGAAATAATGGCGGCTCAAAGGACGTATGCCCACCAGCTTCATCTGCCCCTTGAGCACGTTGGCAATCATCGGCAACTCGTCCAGCCAGGTGGAACGCAGGAGCTTGCCCCACAGGTTGATGCGGTAGTCTTCGGCGAATTTCCCGCCGTCCTGCAGGCCGCCGTGCTGGAAAAGGTAGGGCTGGAGATATTCCGAATAGGCGAACATCGTCCGGAATTTGTACACGCCGAACAACTTGCCGTCTTTTCCCACGCGCCGCAGTTTGATGATGGGGGCGCCGGTCGGTTCGTCATCCCAGATGGGCGGGCGGGCTTTCTGGGCCAGCACGAAGAATTCTCCGTGCCAGAATTCCTCGTCCACGACATTGAATCCGGCCCGGTACATTCGTCCGAGAATTTCCACGCGCGGGAAACTGCGGCGTTTTCCGTTCGTGGTCCACAAGTACACCTTGCGGATACCGGGTAGCTTGGAACAGACGCGGTGCCATAAATAGTAGCATCCGTAAACGGCCTGTCCGATAACGGGCGGCCACCGGTGGAGGATGCGGGCTTTCATGAGCGATGCCGTGCGGCAATGGCACCATAGGTATCCGCCGTCCGCAAGGGCCTCATTGCTGCGGTTGAGCAGGGTGTTCAGATGCCGGATGCTGTTCAGCGATCGTTTGTTGAACAGCAAGGTAGGGCGGACCTCCGCATATTTGGCAACAGCATCCCCATGGGCGGTGTTGACGACATACGTGCCGGCGGAGAATTTTTTCTGGTACAGTTCCACCCAGTCCAATGCCCGGTTCAGGGGCATAGTCGCAAACGCATCCCGCAAGGCCAGAACATCCTGGTCGTGGACGTCTTCCATCTTGGCACCCCGCTCCGCCGCGTCTTCCCGGTAATGCTCCTGGTCGAAGGGCTCGTATTGGAAGCGGAACAGGGGGCGGCGGCGCCGTGTTTTTATGTTTTTATCAGTCTGTTTCAATGTGTTCCAAAAGAGGCAGCGGAATAAAGGAAAGGGCTACCGCTGCAATACCGTCAATGCTGACCACGACCCGGCGGTTTTTCTTGATGCGCCGGACGCATCCTTCCGCGCCTTTGAACGGGCCTTCTTTGACCCGTACCCGCTCCCCAATATGATATTCCGGCAAATCATCCCCCAGAAACAGCAGGTCGTTGTCGGCGGCGGACGTCACGAGGATGAACATTTGCATTTCCTTTTCCCGGATAGGAGCCGGTTTCCCTTCCGGGGACGTATAGACTTTGAGGTATTGCCCATAATCCCGCCGGATCCTCTCGATACGGGATGCCCCGCAACGCACGAACAGCAAGGAAGGAATCATATGCTGGCTGTACAATTCAAACTCCTCCTGCGGCTCCCGTGCCCGCTGTAACATTTCCTGCACAGCCGGAATCCGGTTGTAGAAGACCTGTAGTCCGTACCAATCTGCCATGCGCAGCCGTTTTTTGACGCAAAACCTCCCCGTCCTCCTGTTGCCAGAAGGGCTGGAAAGTCCGGCGGAATGTCTCTTCCGCTCCGGGGCGCCTCCTGTCCAGGAGGCGTATCCCTGGACTCTTGGAAGGTTTTTATTTCCCGAATTGGTAGGTCAGGCCGGCGCTCAAGCCGAAAAGCCCGTCAAAAGGAACCTCTGGCGTTTTCTCGTTGTCAAAAGCTTCGCCAACGATTGCGCCATGCCCCAAAACAAAGAGTTTCAAGTTCTTGGCGATACGGAACGTATTGAGTATGCCAAAATGGCCGCTGACGGCATAGCTCCGGCCGTTGTATTCGGGATGGTTCGCATAGATGGCGCTTTGGGCCGGATCGTAATAGCCGGCCATCATGCCGATGCCCCCGTACAGGGACAGTTCGTACATCCGGGAAGGCTTGTATCCATCCACCAGTCCGTGCAGGTTCAGGATGGCGAAAAGGTAGGGATTGAAGAAATATCCTTCCTGCTTGTTGTAGGTTTTTCCCTTGACAGTAGTAACCTCTTTGTCCGTAGCAAAATACGGAAGTGCGTGGTCGGCAACCAT
>JAGAFI010000156.1 GCA_017612675.1 Bacteroidales bacterium | reverse complement strand
TCGACAACGAGAGCTGGACGCTGCCGTCCCCGACCACGACGTCCCGGAACTGGAAACGCACGCGGACACCGTCGCGCTCCCCATAGACGGTCCCCGTGTTCCATGTATGCAGGCCTTCGTATTTCACGTCCGTCAACGCCACGCTGGTGCAAGTTGTGGCCGGGCTCCGGCGGCACATTCTTCATGATAAAACGCAAAAGTGTGGAGCCGATTTCGCTAACTTCCGGTAGTGCGTTCTAGACAACGTCAAAAAAGAAGGAAGGAATCGTACTCCACACCCGTCAGATATGAAGTACGATGAGAACCATACGAAGTCCTCCTGCTTCACTCGAATGACGAGCGGAGTGCCCTATAACCAGTCCTTTTTTTGATGTAAATTGTCTAGATTCACTGCCAAGGCCGGCGAAAAGCACTTTCGCTGATATGTACGTTATCCCACAAGGGGACAACACAGCGAAGATACGGAGTTTTTGGCTATTTTTCAAGTGGCGGGCCGACCTGTCGCGCATCCCAGCCATTTCGCCCGATTTTTTTTGTAACTTCGCGGGGAAAAACCGGGTCGGATGGCAGAAGAGTTGAACCTCGTGTCGGATTTGGCGGTCATTTTGATTGCCGCAGGTGTTTTTACCTTGATTTCCAAGGCGCTGAAACAGCCCTTGATTTTGGGGTATATCGTGGCGGGATTTATCGTCAGCCCGCATCTGGGACTGTTTCCGCAAATCTCCAGCGTGGAGGAAGTGAAGCAGTGGTCGGAAATCGGCATTATCTTCCTGCTGTTTGCCCTCGGACTGGAATTCAGTTTCAAGAAACTGCTCGCCGTCGGCAGCAGTGCGCTCATCACCGCCGGCACCCAGTGCATCGGCATGTTCATCGTCGGCCTCGTGACGGGCAATGCGATGGGGTGGACGGCCATGGAAGGGGTGTTCCTCGGCGGGATGCTTTCCATGAGTTCCACAACCATCATCATCAAGGCGTACAACGACATGGGACTGAAAAACAAGCCCTATGCCACCTTGGTGTTCGGCTCGCTCGTTTTTGAGGATTTGATTGCCGTCCTCCTGATGGTACTGCTTTCGACGATGGCGGTGTCCCGGAAATTCGCAGGGGGCGAGATGGTCTGGAGCCTGGTCAAACTTGCGTTTTTCATCATCCTGTGGTTCCTCGTCGGCATATATCTGATACCCACCCTGTTCAAACGCATGCGCCGTTTCCTGAACGACGAAATCCTGCTGCTGCTCTCCATCGGGCTGTGCTTCGGCATGGTGGCGCTGGCCAGCGCAGCCGGGTTCTCGTCTGCCCTGGGGGCCTTTGTCATGGGCTCCATCCTCTCGGAAACGGTGGAGGAAGCCCGGATTACGAAGCTCATGGGCAGTATCAAGGATTTGTTCGGCGCCATTTTCTTCGTGTCCGTGGGCATGATGATAGACCCGGCTGTCATTGCGGCGCATTGGGGCTCGATTCTGGTCATCGCGCTGGTGGCGATGGGCGGCATCCTGATCTGGTCTTCGACAGGGGCCTTGCTGGCCGGGAAGGGACTGGATACGGCGCTGCATGCCGGTTTCAGCCTGGCCCAGCTGGGCGAGTTCTCGTTTATCATCGCCAGTTTGGGGTGCAGTTTGGGGGTGATGCGGGATTTTATCTATCCGGTCATCATCACCGTGTCGGTGCTGACTACTTTCACGACCCCGTATATGATCAAGGCCGCCGACCCCGTCATCGCATGGCTGCAACGGAAACTGCCGCCCGCCGTGCTGGCCCGTCTCACGCCGGCTGATGCGGCGTCCCGGCCCGAATCGGCGGCGGAAAAAAGCCTGTGGAAAGCGCTGCTCCGTTCCTATGCCCTGCGTGTGTTGCTCTACACCGTGGCGCTGGTCGCCCTGCTGCTGGTGTCCGCCCGGTATCTCGATCCGCTGGCGGAACGCCTGCTTCCCGCGATGGCGGCCACGTGGCGGGGCTATCTGGAAATGGCCGTTTCGCTGGCGCTGATGTCGCCGTTCATCTTCGGGCTGGCTGTTTCAAACGGCTCCATCAACAAATATGCGGGGAAACTCCTGAAAGAGAAGGATACCAACCGCTGGCCCATTCTCGCCCTGATGGTGCTGCGGATGCTGATAGCCGTGTCGTTCATCATGACGGTCGTGACGGCGCACGTGACGATGGGGGGCTGGGGCGTCCCGGTGCTGGCGGTCCTGCTGCTCGTCCTCTTTTTCCTCGCCAAGCGCATCGTCCACAAGACCACGTGGCTGGAAGAGCGTTTCATGCAGAACCTCAATGAAAAAGAGGTCTTGGAACGGCGCTTGAAACCGGTTTCCACGCAAGTGCAGGACAAGCTGGCGGGCTATGACGTACACTTGCAGGTCATTGACGTTTCGCCGGATTTCCAATATATCGGAAAAGCCTTGCGGGATATTCCCCTGTGGGCTTCTTCCGGGGTGAATATCATCAAGATTACCCGGGGCTCGCGCGCCATCCTGATACCGTCTGCAGACGAACCGGTCTATCCGGGGGACCACCTGCTGGCCGTCGGCACGACTGCGCAGCTTTCTGCCTTGACGGAAATGCTCCGGCAGCATGAGCAGGCGCGTGGCGGGGAGCAGCGGGAGGAAATGGAGTTCACGGTGGATGTTGTAACATTGGAAGAGAATTCGTACCTTGCAGGGAAAACGCTTCGGGACCTGCGTATGCGCGAATCTTGCTGTATGGTGGTGAGCGTATTGCGCGGGAATGAACACCGGACCAACCCGCGGGCGGATTTTCGCTTTGAGCCGGGAGATGTCGTGTGGATGGCCGGAGAAAAGAAATCCTGTGAATGGTTTGCGCGGTAGCGTATGTCTTAATCGTGAGATGGAATGAGCTATTTTATTGAACCGGTGCGGTACAAGTCCCTGTTGGACAGGCAGGAGACGGAGAAGGGCATCAAGCTGGTGAAGGATTATTTCCAGTTGGCGCTGTCGAAGGCGCTCCAGTTGCGGCGGGTGACGGCCCCGCTTTTTGTCCTGCAGGGGCAGGGCATCAACGACGACCTCAGCGGGACGGAACGTGCCGTGACTTTCCCGGTCAAGGAACTTGGGGATGCCAAGGCGGAAGTCGTCCATTCTCTGGCAAAATGGAAGCGCATGAGCCTTGCCGAATACAAAATCAAGGCTGGCAGCGGGCTATATACGGACATGAACGCGATTCGTGCCGATGAAGAACTGGGCAACCTGCATTCCCTGTATGTGGACCAGTGGGACTGGGAACGCACCATCCGTGCGCAGGACCGCAACGTGCGTTTCCTCAAGCAAATCGTGCGCAAAATCTACGGGGCCCTGCTGGATACCGGGAGCTTCGTGGCGACGGCATATCCGCAACTGCGTCCGTTCCTTGCCCCGAAAATCCATTTCATCCATGCGGAAGAACTCCTGCAGTTGTATCCGGGCCTGACGCCCAAGCAGCGCGAGGATGAAATCTGCCGCAAGTGGGGAAGCGTCTTCATCATCGGCATCGGCGGGGCGCTTTCCGACGGGAAGCCCCATGACCTGCGGGCGCCGGACTACGATGACTGGAGCACGCCCAACGAAGACGGTTATGCGGGCTTGAACGGAGACCTGCTGATTTGGAACCCTGTCCTGGGCCGGGCTTTCGAGGTGTCTTCGATGGGCATCCGGGTGGACGCGGAGGCGATGCGCCGCCAGCTGGCCATCAGCGGGAAAACGGAGCGTGAAGGTCTGTTGTTCCACCGCCGGCTGCTCGCCGGGGAGCTTCCCCTTTCCATCGGCGGCGGCATCGGGCAGTCCCGCCTGTGCATGTTGTTCCTCCAGAAAGCGCACATCGGTGAAATCCAGGCCAGCATCTGGCCCGAAGACCACCGGGAGACTTGCCGGAAAGCCGGCATTCCATTGATTTGACGATATGGCAAAGATTATCCTGACCGGCGACCGTCCGACGGGCCGGCTTCATCTCGGGCATTATGTGGGCTCCCTCCGCCGGCGGGTGGAGTTGCAGGAGTCCGGGGCCTTCGACAAGATATTCATCATGATTGCGGATGCGCAGGCGTTGACCGACAATGCCGACAATCCCGAAAAAGTCCGCAGCAACATCATCCAGGTCGCCTTGGATTACCTCTCCGTCGGGCTGGATCCGGCGAAGTCGCACCTGTTCATCCAGTCGATGGTGCCCCAGCTTACGGAACTGACGTTTTACTATATGAACCTCGTGACCGTGCAGCGCTTGCAGCGGAATCCCACGGTCAAGCAGGAAATCAAGCTGCGCGGCTATTCGGAGTCCGAAGAGGGCGCTGACAACAAGGCCGGGACGCCGGTGGGCTTTTTCTGCTATCCCATCAGCCAGGCGGCGGACATCACCGCTTTCCGGGCCACGACGGTTCCCGTCGGCGAAGACCAGGAGCCGATGCTGGAACAATGCCGCGAAATCGTCCGCAAGTTCAACAGCGTGTATGGTTCCGTCCTCGTGGAGCCGGAAATCCTGCTGCCGGACAACGCCGCCTGCCTCCGTCTGCCCGGTACGGACGGGAAAGCCAAGATGAGCAAATCTCTCGGAAATTGCATCTACTTGAGCGACAGTGAAGAAGAAGTCGTGCAGAAAGTGAAGGGGATGTTTACCGATCCCGGTCATCTGCAGGTCAGCGATCCCGGCAAAGTGGAAGGGAATCCGGTATTCACCTATCTGGATGCCTTCTGCCGGCCTGAGCATTTCGCCCGTTTCCGGGACTGCTTTGTCGGGCGGAAAGCCTCGTTTGTTTTCGACAGCCTGGACGAGGTGAAGGAGCAGTACCGCCGCGGCGGACTGGGAGACATGATGGTCAAGAATTTCCTGGCGGCCATCCTGAACGATACCCTGGC
>JAGAFI010000155.1 GCA_017612675.1 Bacteroidales bacterium | reverse complement strand
TGGCAGATTGAACTGTTCTTCAAATGGATCAAGCAGCATCTGCACATCAAGACCTTCTACGGAACCACCCAGAACGCCGTTTACACGCAGATCTGGATAGCCGTTTGCGACTACCTGCTGCTCATCATTGCGAAGAAACGGTATGGTCTGGTTCCTAGTCTTCATTCTATCTCTAACTCGATCGGACAGGTCCTCTTCAACAGGGCGGACATCCGTGATCTTTATAATCAGTCGACAGTTCCCGTGGTTGTTCCGGAGGCGGGGTCTGCCGAGCAACTTACTTTATGGTAAAATTTCTCCGGACAGCAGTGTGTTTATAGCATATCTAATGTTGCCTTTTCCTGTTTTGACGATTGTGCGTCTTTGTATTGTTTACTTAGATACTGAATCTGGAAATCTATTTTATAGTTTTCACCGCCTAAGATTACGTCAATAGTAGTCTTATCCAAGTTCCACTTTGCTCCATAAACCAAATGACCAGAGCTGATAGCAAGTCCGTAGTTTGAAGGGTCATTTTTAAAAAGGGTATTCTTCCATACAGGGGAATTATGATACGGCTCACCATATTTCTTTGTGAGCAAGCCAACAAGCATATTATAGTCGCTAATATAGTCGTTAAGATTAGTATGCTTGTGGTTGAGAAGATATTTCGCCATTGTGAGTTTATCATTAACGAAAACATATCCTACCGCACAATCCATCCCGGCAATTATGTCATGAAACATATAAACATCTGGCGAAGTAGACAGGTTCTCTTTCCCTTCTTTGGCCATAACATCTGCCATTGAATCACCCCATTTGGCTACACGAAAGTCATTTGCATTATTATCATGCTCTTCAGCATGAATCCTGATGAAAGTCTTTGAGGGATATATGTTTATGCTAAGCTCCAGGGAATAATTGCCGCTATACCATTTTACATTTTTATACTGGGCAAATTGGGCTTTGAGCTCATCTTCAATAATCTCAGGATTGCCATATAGTGCAGTAAGGCATTGCTCAGCCTTTTCCATAATTGCCATGTGCTCTTTGTCTGCAGGGATACTGGCAGATAAAAATTTGAGCGTTTTTGAATCTTCATTCACGTTAACATCGACCTGCAAATTCCACTCGCCAAGTTGGACGTCGGTGATGGCATAATCAGTTGTAAACTTTCCATATTCATTGTAGAAATGGTTAACATTAGTCACTTGGCCTGGCCATCGTTGAATGAACTGAGCTTCTGTATCGGACCAATTTATAGAATCAAAAAAATCTTTGAACGGAGTTTGCGAGAAGCCAATTTGCCAAAAGGCAAGAACAAGAATAGAAATAATGACCTTTTTCATATAGATACGTTTTGCCGTGATTTGAGCCGATTCTTTGTATGAGACAAATTTAGGGATTCTTAAGTATTATTGCAAGCAATGAGTTCGCATAACTCGAATATTGATGTTTAGTATGATTTCAGTAATCATTATTGAGACCATAATTAACGTGAATTCGACGAATTATAACCAATTGATTTCCAATTGAACGACACCATTTTCATAAGGAGAGACGCGGTCAAGCCGGCGATTGAGCGATGTCTGGAGTGTTCGATTTGCGCCATGTTCTTCAACTCGTCATTGATGGTCTCGATCAATGCCCGCTTGCGCAGCAGGATCTTGTCAGCAATGCTCATGAGTTGTCCCTTCATGTTGTTTTTCAGTTTGGTGACCAGCTGAATGCCATCAATGAAGAGCCTGGAAAACAAATTCTTGCTGATATATCCCTTGTCACCGATCAGCTTCCCGAAGATCTGTTCAATGAACGATTTGTTCTTGAGAGGCTCCCGGTCATCGATATTGCCTGGCGTGACCATGAAGTTCAACAAATCACCCTTTTCGTTCCAGTTCGACAAAGCGGTTGTAGGATACGGTTTGCGGGAACAGGCCTCTCATATTCTTCTGAACCTCATCCATATAAAAATGTTTCAGGCATTTGTATCCACACAGGTGGAACAGAATCATGATGGTGATTACTTCTGCATCGGACATCGTGCAAGCTCGATGATATTTCCTTTTGGACTTGCCCCGGTGGGGAGCAAGGCCGTTGATCTTGATAAATCTGTCATAAATGTGGCAGAAGTCATCCGCCATACAGAAAATTTCAGTAATTTTGTCTTCAGCGATCGTCATAGCGAGAGTCTTTGTATTTGGTTTCTTCTTATCTCAAATTTACAAAAACTCTCGCTATTTTCATAATAATCAATTAATTAAATTTCATCGAACTTACGTTAATTCCATATTACAGTCTACACATTGCTGTCCATTATGGATAACAATGCGCAGAACTAGTGTATTGGCGTTTATATCCTTTCGAATGCAATCAGAGTTCTCACAAAATATTTACATTCGTCATGATGTAGTTTTGTTTTTATTTCTTATATTTGCATCCAAGCGAATGTAATTATGAGCAATAACGTCATATCTTCGATATTGAAATCCCTGCGGAAGGAGCATGGCCTTACGCAGGTGGACCTGGCAATGAAGTCCGGCGTCGGCCTGAACTTCGTGCGCGAATTGGAGCAGGGTAAGGCTACTGTCCGAATGGACAAGGTCGCCCAGGTGTTTGATTTGTTCGGGTACGAACTGGTTCCTCAAAAGAGGGTGAAATGAAAACGGCATTGATTGAATACAAAGGGAAGCCGGCCGGCGTCTTGAAAGAAACGGATGAGGGTTATGCGTTCCTTTATGACAAGGACTATCTCGCAGATGCGGACCCCAAACCCATCAGCTTGACTCTTCCCTTGACTGAAAAGCAATACAAATCCCCGGTTTTATTTCCGTTTTTCGATGGCCTTATTCCGGAGGGCTGGCTTCTGGATGTTGCCCTGCGCAATACGGATATCAGCGAATTGGACAGGTTTTCCCTGCTGCTTCTCTGCTGTAAGGACTGCATCGGCGCAGTTAGTGTTATTCCGATAAAAGAAGAGGACGATGAGTAAGTGCTTGTATTGCTATAAGGAACTCGAACCGGGAGAGGTCGATTTCCACAAGTCCTGTTGCCGGAAGTTCTTTGGAACCGCGACAGCTCCGTCATTGGATTATACCCGGGAGGAGATGGATGAACTGGCTGCCCAGGTCATCAAGTCACAAACCACTTTGACCGGGGTCCAGCCAAAGCTGTCCCTGAATCTTGATAAGCATCGGGATTCCCGGAAGTTTACTATCGTGGGCCTCTGGGGTAGCTATATTTTCAAGCCCCAAACGGAACGGTTTGCGATGCTGCCCGAAAACGAGGATCTTACCATGCATCTTGCCGGAATCGCTAAGCTTAAAATCGTTCCCCATACACTCATCCGGATGAAGGATGGCAGCATTGGCTACCTCACCAAGCGGATTGACCGGACGGAAAAAGGAGAGAAGATTGCAATGGAAGATATGTGCCAGCTAACGGAACGGCAGACCGAGCATAAATATCGCAGTTCCTATGAGCAGATTGGCAAAGCCATCCGGAAATACTCCGCCTATCCTCAGTTGGACATGGTAAATTTCCTGGAATTGGTGTATTTCTCCTGGCTTACCGGGAATAACGATATGCATCTGAAGAACTTCTCCCTATATTCCCCCGCGGGCGAGCCCGTTCTCACTCCGGCATACGACCTTCTGAGCGCCGCCATCAGTAATCCTGCCGATGATGAAGAACTGGCGTTAAACCTCAATGGGAAAAAGAAGCTTCTCAAGGACTTCGACTTTGTGGCAGCGTTCAGGACTTGCGGCGTGCCCGAGATTGTATTCAATCGCATAAAGAAGAAGTATCTGGATCTTCTCCCTAAGTTTGAAGAGGAGATACAGGGCTCATTCTTGTCCGAAGATCTCAAGGCCGCATATATCGAACTCTTTCATAAGAGAATGAAAGCGCAAGTGAACGATGGGAAAGCGGGCTAAACGAATTGCAAAGTATTACGGCCAATGCAAACTGCCGAAGCGGGGTTTACTAAACTGGTGACCAAATGCGACCAAAATTGGTGAATGACCCCTTTTCGGAGCGAAGCGACCAGGGGGTCCAGGGGATTAGGCCCATTATGCATGAAAAAAGACCGGCAATCCGGTCTTTTTTCGTGCCTCGGGCGGGAATCGAACCCGCACGGCCGTTTCGGGCCAAGGGATTTTAAGTCCCTCGTGTCTACCATTTCACCACCGGGGCAAACCACAGGGGTACAAAGATAATCAGAAATATTTGTTTTCCTGCCGGTTCAGGGCGACAAAGATGAAAATCATCAGGGTGAACGACAAGAGGGAGGACCCGCCGTACGAGAACATGGGCAACGGGATGCCGATGACAGGCACCAGGCCGATGGTCATCCCGATATTGATGACGAGGTGCATGAACAGGCAGGAGGCAAGGCAGTAGCCGTAAATGCGCGTAAAACCTTGCCGGGCCCGTTCCGCATCCTCGACAATCCGCCAGATGAGCAGGCCGTACAGCCCGATGACGAAGAGCGAGCCCAGGAATCCCCATTCTTCCCCTACCGTACAGAAGATGAAATCAGTGCTTTGCTCCGGTACGAAACCGTAGGTCGTCTGCGTCCCGCTCAGGTATCCCTTGCCGAAAAAGCCGCCGGACCCGATGGCAATCATGGACTGCTTCACGTTGTAGCCGATGCCGCTCGGGTCTTCTTTCAGGCCGAGCAGGACTTCGATACGGGCCCGCTGGTGCTCTTTGAGGACATGGTGGAAAAGGAAATCGGTCGCGAATACGAGGGCGACACCGGCAGCAAGACCGATGAGCGACTGGCGCAGGGCGCTGCGGCGCATCCGCAGGGAACGGGAAACCCGGCGGCTGCTGAAGTACCATGCCGCGGCACACGCCAGCGACAGCAGGAGCGGCACCCACAGCGGTGTCGTCAGGGAAAGGACGAAAAGCAGGATGGCCATGCCGATGATGGCGATATACCATCCGGACAGCCCTTCCCGGTAAAGTACGAAAATGAAGCCCACATAGACCAGTGCGGAACCGGTCTCGCTCTCCGCCACGATGATGAGCATCGGGAGCAGGATGATGGCCGCCGTCCGCCAGAAATACCGGGGAACGCCCAATTTGAAATTGGGCCGGCTCATATAGGCGGCCAGCAGCAGCGATGTGGTGATTTTGGAGAGTTCGGCAGGCTGGAATTTGACCGGGCCGAAAGAGAACCACGAATGGGAACCCTTGGTAGCCTCTCCCAGGAAAATAACCGCGACCAGCAGGACGCAGACGACAGCATAAGCGGGCATGGCGGCGGCTTCCCAGACATTCGGATTGAACACGAACAGGACCAATATGGCGACGAGGAATGCAGCGCCTATCCAGATGGCCTGCTTGCCGCAGTTGAACCGGCTGTCGAAGATGGACGCCGGCTCGGCAGAGCGCACCGCCGCATAAATGTTCAGCCAGCCGAACAGGACAATCAGCAGGAAGCAGACGATGATTCTCCAGTCCACCGTATGCTTGAGCCCCCTGTCGGGCGCGTGTTGTATTCCTCCCGGCATCATCGCATCAAACTGGTATTTTTAATCCGGCGTTCCACATCCGTCCGCAGGACGGTTCCCGTAAGGTAACGTTCCACCAGCAATGAAGCGATGGGGCAAGCCCAGGTGGCGCCGAAACCGGCATTTTCAATGTAGGCGGCCACGGCGATGCGGGGATTCTCCCGGGGCGCGAAGCAGATGAAGACGGAATTGTCTTTCCCGTGCGGGTTCTGGGCCGTGCCGGTTTTTCCGCAGACCTCGATGCCCGGAATGGCGGCGGCAAGGGCGGTGGCACCCGCACTTCCTCCGCCGTTCACCGCCATGTACATCCCGTCCACGGCGATGTCGAAATACTTGGCATCCACCTTCGTATATTGCTTCCGGCGGTATTTTTCATCAATGGTCACATGGTCCGAGTCGCGGACGATATGCGGGATGTAATAATAGCCCCGGTTGGCGACAATCGCAGCCAGGTTGGCGATTTGGAGGGGCGTGACCGTGATTTCCCCCTGGCCGATGGACAGGGAAATGATGTTTGAAAAACGCCAGTGTTTCCGGTAAATCTTGTCATAGCGCCCGGAAGTGGGAATATTTCCGCCCTTTTCCGCCGGGAAGTCGCTGCCCAGCGGGGCGCCGAAACCGAAACTCAGGACATAATCCCGCCACACATCGAAGGCATCCCGGGTACTGCCATATTTGGGGTTTTCCAAAATATTCCGGAACACGTAACAGAAATAACCGTTGCAGGACGTGGCGATGGCATCCCGGAGGGCCAGGGGCGAACTGTGGGCATGACACCCCAGTTTGTGGCCGTTTCCATACGGGAAACCCATGCTGCAAGGGTACTGCATCTCGGGGCGGAGCGTCCCTTCCTGCAGGCCGATCAGCCCGTTTACAAGCTTGAAGACAGAACCGGGCGGGTAAAAGCCCTGCACGGTCCGGTTGAAGAGCGGTTTGTAACGGCTGGCGGACAGCTTGTCATAATGCTTGCCAAAATCAGCGAGCACATCCACGTCGATGCCGGGGCTGGACACCATGGCGAGAATTTCCCCGGAAGACGGCTCGATGGCGACGACGCTGCCGACTTTTCCCCGCATCAGTTCCTGGCCGTACTGCTGGAGACGGGCGTCGATGGTCGTCACGATTTCCCGGCCGGGAACGGCATCCTTGTCGAACTCCCCGTCCCGGTATGCATGCTGCAGCCGGTTCCGGGAATCCCGCAGGTAGATATGATACCCTTTCTCCCCGCGCAAGTCTTCTTCCCGCACCGCTTCCAGTCCGGTTTTGCCGATATAGTCGCCGCGGCGGTAGTCCGGATGCCGCTGCAAGTCCTGGTCATTCACCTCCGAAATATAGCCCAGCAGGTTTCCGCCTGCATTGAACGGATATTCCCGGATACAGCGGACCTGGCTCTTGAAACCCGGATACAGGAATTCCTCTTCCGCAAAACGCAGGTATGTCTCCGACTTGATTTGCTTGAGCAGCACTTCCGTACGCCAGCCGATGCGGGTCCGGTATTTCTGGTAATACGCCATTTTCTCGCGCAGGAAATCCGCCGTGGTATCCAGGGCCGCGGCCAGTCCCACCGTGTCGAAAGGCCCGACTTCGCGCGGGGTGACGAGGATGTCGTAACTGATTTTGTTGCCCACCAGAATCATCCCGTTCCGGTCGTAAATGACCCCCCGGGGCGGATAGGTGTAGTTATACACCATCGAATTGTTGGAGGCGGACACCTTGAACCGGTCATCCACAATCTGGATGACGAACAATTTCACCAGCAGCACCGCAACCGCGACGCCGAACCCAATCAACAGCTTGTTCTTGCGGTTCGCTTCCATGGTCAGTCACCGGTAAGGAGCCCCACGATGACGAGGGACAGGACGGTGCTCCCGAGCACGGAAAGCAGCAGGCGAAGGCTCTCCATCCAGAAGCGTCCGGTACCGGCAGCATCCGCCCAGATGTACACCAGGAAATACAGGGCGCAGGACATCAGGATGGCCAGGGCGAATTTCGGCAGCCCTTGGCGCCCCAGCGAGATGTCCTCCCCCCGGGCGAACACTTCTTCCCCGAACACGAGCCGGATGACGGAACGGCGGAAAAAGGCCGTCGGAACCAAAGCGAGGGAACTGATGCCAAGCATGCCGTCCGAGAAAAAATCCACGGCAAAACCGATGCAGAAAGCGAGGAACATGGCGGGGATTCCGCCCATCCGGATGGGCAGGCACAGAATCAGCACGGGCAGGATGGACAGGAGCAGGTACGGGGACAAATCAAAAAACACGCACAACAGGATTTGTGCGGCCAACAGTACCGGATACAGCAGAATGGAACGGGACAGGCTCATGGCGTTTCCAGTTTGCGGAGGGCATCCCTGTCCGGATTTTCCGCCACGATGACGTAACGCAGGGTTGAAAAATCTTCGAACATCCTGATTTCTACCTGATTGGAAATCCCGTTCACAAGACGGCTTCCCTTCACGACCCCGATCGGGATGCCCGCGGGATAAATGCTGGAAAAGCCGCTGGTAAGGATGGTATCCCCGGGCGATACCGCATAATGGATGGGCACATCCTGCAGGAAGGCCTGGTCGCTGCGCCGTCCGCTCCACTGCAACGGGGCCACCAGGCCGGTTTCCCCCACCCGGGCGCTGACGCTCACCTTGGGGTTCATCAACGTCAGTCCGTAGGCATAATGGCGGTCCACCGCATAGACGATGCCCACGACACCCCGGCTCGTAATGATGCCGGAGCGCTCCTTGACACCGTCTTCCGACCCCTTGTCGATAATGATGTAGTTATGGGCGCTGTTGCGCGAAATTTTCGTGACCGTAGCCGGAATGAGCCGGAAACGCCTGCCCGGACGGACGGAATCCATCATCAGGCGGGCATTGTAACTGTCTTCGCGCGCTTTGTATGCCAGCAATTCAGCCAGCAGTTCGGCATTCTGCAGCGCAAGGGTTTCGTTCTGCTGCTGGAGCTTGAAATAGTTGCGGACGCGTTCACTGCCGCCCCACGTAAAAGCGAGGACGCGATGCGAGAGCCGGTTGAGCCAGATATTCTGCAGGGTGGACGAGCGTTTCAGCAAGGAAAGCGATGCGATCTCCAAGAGGATGAAAACCGCAAGAGGCAGCAACACATACCACGCTTTCCGCTCCCGGGCCATCCGTTCAGCGCATCAGGAAGGAATAGTGTTCCGTATTCTTGAGGGCTTCGCAAGTGCCGCGCGCCACCGCATGGAGCGGGTCGTCGGCCACATGGAACTGGATGTTCACTTTTTCGGTCAGCCGTTTGTCCAGCCCCCGGAGCAGGGCGCCGCCACCGGACAGGTAGATGCCGTTTTCCACGATGTCCGAATACAGTTCGGGCGGCGTGCTTTCCAGCACGTGCAGTACTTCGGTCTCGATTTTGGCGATGGAACGGTCCAGGCAGTGCGCGATTTCCTGGTGGGTAATCGTGGCTTCGACGGGATGGGCCGTCATCAGGTTCTGCCCCCGGATGACATAGGGCTCCGGCTCATCGTCCAAATCCGGGATGACGGCACCGACGGCGATTTTGATTTTTTCCGCCGTGATCTCTCCGACCCGGATATTGTGCTGCTGCCGCAGGTATTGCTGGATATCGGTCGTGAACACGTCGCCTGCGGTACGGATGCTGGCCTGCTCGACCAGACCGCCGAGGGAGATGACGGCGATTTCCGTCGTGCCGCCGCCGATATCGACCACCATGTTGCCTACCGGCGCCTCTACGTCAAGCCCGATACCGAGGGCAGCGGCCATCGGCTCGAAAATCAGGTAAACATCCCGACCGCCGGCATGCTCCGTGGAGTCGCGCACGGCGCGGATTTCCACTTCCGTCGAGCCGGACGGAATCCCCACCACGACCTTCAGGTTCGGGGTAAACCAGCTGTGGCGCTTGCTGTTCACCTGCTTGATGAAACCGCGAATCATCATTTCCGCCGCATTGAAGTCGGCAATCACCCCGTCCCGCAGGGGGCGGATGGTCTTGATGCCCGGATTGTTGCGCTCGTGCATCAGTTTGGCACGGCTGCCGATGGCGATGCACTTGCCGGTATTGTTATCCGTCGCCACGATACTGGGTTCATCCAGCACAATCCGCCCGTTCTGGTAAATGATGGTGTTGGCAGTGCCGAGGTCTATGGAAAGTTCTTGGTTCAGAAAGGAAAAAGCCATATCGTACGTGAAAAAGGTTATTCACGCAAAATTAAGTAATTTTTAGCATCTATTTGCCTTTCCCGAAAAAAAAATTCACCGTGCCCCCTGCTGCAGTTTCAGCAGGGCGCAGGCGATGTCCAAGTCTTCTTTCGTGGTGATTTTGATATTGGTACGTTCTCCCGGAAACACATCGGGCGTAATGCCGGAGCGCCGGATGACGGAGCCGTCGTCGGTAAAGGATACGTCGAAAGGCTGGCGGTAGGCGGCCCGGATGTCGGCTGCGCGGAAAAGCTGCGGCGTCTGGACAGCCAGCAGACGGGAACGGTCCGGGGCCTCTTCGCCGGGGACGGTGCTGCAGAGGGTGTCGGTCACGCGCAGGGCGGGGACGAGGGCGCGCGCCTGGCCCATCTGTCCGAACATCGCCCGAATCATCGCGGTGCTGACCAGCGGGCGCACCCCGTCGTGAATGGCGACCAAAGCTTCCGGCGGCACTTTTTCCAACGCGTTTTTCACGGAATGGAAACGGGTGATGCCCCCGGGAACGATTCGCTGCGGAACATTCAGTTCATACTGCCTGCAGATGCTGCGCCAACGGGCGATGTGGGCCTCGGGCAACACCACCACGAGATGGATGTCCGGGACGGCTTCCACGAAACGTTCTACAGTACGCAACAGGATGGGACGACCGTCCAGCAAGAGAAACTGCTTGGGGATGTCCGCTCCCATGCGCGTCCCGCTGCCGCCCGCCACGATGACGGCGTACAAAGGAACGCCCGCCCCGGGGCCTGTCCCGTCCGCCCCCTGCCGCATCACCGGGACTTTTTGTAGCGGCGGAATTTGCGGGTGGTCGGGCTGCCCGCCTCGATAATCTGGCGGCAGGCCTGTTCGTCAAGCTGCGCCGCATCCGTCCCTTTCGGAATCCGGTAATTGCCGCCCGCATGACGGATGTAAGGCCCGTACCGGCCATTGAGGATGGCGATGTCGCTCTCCTTCCACGCTTTGAGCGGCAGGGAGGCCGCCTGTTCCTTCTGCCGTCCCGCTTCGATAAGGGAAATGCTTTCTTCCAGCGAAATGCGCAACGGGTCCGCACCTTTGGGCATGGAAACATTGAGCGTTCCGTATTTGAGGAAAGGCCCGAAACGCCCTTTGGTAGCGATGACATCCACCCCCGCATACTGCCCGACGACCCGCGGCAGCTGGAAAAGCCGCAGCGCTTCCTCCAGTGTCAGGCTTTCTATCAGCTGCCCGGCGGCCAGGCTGGCGAACTGCCGGTCTTCCCCGTCCCCTTTCTGGACATACGGTCCGTACTGCCCGTATTTGGCAATCAGCGGTTTCCCGTCCGAAGGGTCCACGCCGAGTTCCCGCTCGACACGTTTGTACTGCCGGTCCTGCACGGCTTCTTCAACGGCCTGGTGGAAAGGCGCATAGAAATCGCTGATGAGTTTGTTCCATGCCAGTTTCCCGGCAGCAATCTGGTCGAACTCCTTTTCCACGTTGGCCGTAAAATCATAATCCATGATACCCGGGAAATTCGCCACGAGGTAGTCGGAAACGATGATGCCGATTTCCTGGGGCAACAGTTTCCGCTTTTCCGCCCCGACGATTTCCGTTTTCTCCAGGCTGCGGATGACACCGTCCTGCAGCAGCAGGTTCTCCACACCGCATGGCGTACCGCCCTTGTCCCCCTTGGTGACATACCCGCGACCGGTGGTCAGCGTGCTGATGGTCGGGGAATAGGTGGACGGACGACCGATACCCAACTCTTCGAGTTTCTTGATGAGGGTCGCTTCGGAATAACGCGGCGGCGCCTGCGAGAATTTGCAGTCGGCGGCCACCGTCTGCACCTGCAAGATATCCCCTGTCCGGAATTCCGGCAGAATCTGCGACGGCTCCCGGTCGTCGTCCTCCTCGTCCTCTTCCCGGCTTTCCATATAGAGCTTCAGAAAACCGTCGAACAGGATTTCCGTGGCCTGGATGGCATATTGCTCCGTCCGCTTGTCAAGCGAAACCTTGACATGGGAATTCAGCACCCGCGCTTCCGCCATCTGGGAGGCGAGGGTCCGTTTCCAAATCAGGTTATAGAGTTTCTTCTCCTGGGGCGTCCCCTCGATGTCCGTCTGGTCGATAAACGTGGGACGGATGGCCTCATGTGCCTCCTGGGCCCCTTTCGTATGGGTCTTGTACTGCCGCGGCCGGGCATACTGCTCGCCGAACTGCTCCCGGATGAACGCCTTGGCGGTACCGACGGCCAGCGACGAGAGGTTCGTCGAGTCGGTGCGCATATAGGTAATCAGGCCACGTTCATACAGCCCCTGGGCAATGCGCATGGTCGTACCCACGGGGAAATGCAACTTGCGGGAAGCCTCCTGCTGGAGCGTGGAGGTGGTGAACGGCGCGGCGGGCATCCGTACCCCTTCCTTTTTCTCGACATCGCTGACGGTATAAACCGCCCCGATGCTGTCTTCCAAGAATTTGCGGGCTTCCTCCAATGTGGCGAAACGGGTATCCAGCAAGCCGCTGACCTTCTGCCGGCCACAGGAGAACACGGCCTCCACCCGGTAATAGGGCTCGCTCCGGAACTGCAGGATTTCCCGTTCCCGCTCCACAATCAGCCGCAGGGCGACGGACTGTACGCGTCCGGCGGAAAGGCCCCGGCGGATTTTACGCCACAGCACGGGCGAGAGCTCGAATCCGACCAGCCTGTCCAATACCCGGCGGGCCTGCTGGGCGTTCACAAGGGACATATCCACTTCCCGCGGATGCTGGATGGCATGAAGGATGGCGGCTTTCGTGATTTCGTGGAACACGATGCGGCGGGTTTTCTCCGGCGCCAGCTTCAGCGTCTGGGCCAAATGCCAGGAAATGGCTTCTCCCTCGCGGTCTTCATCGGACGCCAGCCACACCGTTTCCGCTTCCTGGGCCGCCTGCTTCAACTCCGCAACCAGTTTTTTCTTGTCCGGGGAGATGACGTATTCGGGCGTGAAGCCATGCGCGATATCCACGCTTAACTTCTTGTCCTGCAAGTCCCGGATATGGCCGAAACTGGATTTGACCGTGTATTCGTCCTTCCCGAGGAACTTCTGGATGGTCGTGGCTTTCGAAGGAGACTCGACAATGACCAAATTGCCCTTCATGCTGCGTTCATTTTCCAAATTCTCTGCAAAGAAAATCAAAACTGGGGCAATTTTCCTAATTTAATCGTAAATTTGTTTGCTTTTATATGGATGGCCGGCAAAACCGGGATTTGCTTTGCGACTTTTTGTAGCCAGAGAGCAATATGACTGAAAATACCAAGAAAAAAGTTATCAAATGGTTCTGGATTCTGCTGACGGCACCATTTGCGTTCCTGTTCCTGTTGCTGCTGCTGGTGGCCCTGTTCGCCAAGCTGCCCTCTTTCGAGGAACTGGAGCATCCCGACAGCAAACTGGCAACGCAGGTCATTTCGGCGGACGGGGTCGTGCTTTCCACATTCCACATCGAGAACCGGACCTATATCGGTTATGACGAACTGTCCCCCTATCTCGTACAGGCCGCCGTCGCCACCGAAGACGCCCGTTTCTACAGACACGCCGGCATCGACATGAAAGGGCTGGGACGGGTGGCCGTCAAAACCATCCTCCTGCGCGATTCCAGCCAGGGCGGCGGCAGCACCATCACCCAGCAGCTTGCCAAAACCCTGTACCCGCGTTCCGAGAATCCCGGGAAGATTTCCCTCGTCTGGACCAAGTTGAAGGAATGGATTACCGCCATACGCCTGGAACGGGATTATACGAAGAACGAGATCATCGCCATGTACCTGAATTCCATTTTCTTCGGGGGCAATGCCTACGGCGTGAAAGCGGCAGCGGAAACGTTCTTCAACAAGAGCCCGCTGGATTTGTCGCTTGAAGAAAGTGCCATGCTTGTGGGAATGGTGAACAAGCCGACCCGCTACAACCCGGTGCTGAATCCGGACAAGGCCTTGCAGCGGCGCAATTTCGTCATCGGGCAGATGGCCCGGAACGGCTACATCTCCAAAGCCGTGCGGGATTCCGTACAGGCACTCCCCATCATCACCGATTACCACCTGATGGACCACAATTCCGGCCTTGCGCCCTATTTCCGGGACATGCTGCGCCGGGACATGCATGCGGGGAAACCCCGCCGGAGCGCCTACTCGCTCAAGGAAGACTATGCCGCCGACTCCTTGCGTTGGGAAACGGACGAACTCTACGGCTGGCTGCAGAAGAACCGCAAGCCGGATGGCAGCCAGTACAACCTCGACAAAGACGGACTCCGCATCTATACGACCATCCATTCGAAAATGCAGATTAATGCGGAACAGGCCGTCGCCGAACATCTGGGGGGCTATCTGCAGCAGCAATTCTCCCGGGAGCTCAAATGGAAACGCAACCCGCCCTTCGCCAATGACATCGACCAGAAAACGGCAGACCGCCTGATGGGACAGGCACGCCGCTGGAGCGACCGCTACCGGATGGGCAGGAAAGCCGGGCTGGACGACAAGGAAATCCTCTCGCAATTCTCCAAACCGGTGAAAATGCGGGTGTTCTCCTGGAAAAAGAAAGGGTATGCCGACACGACGATGACCCCAGACGACTCCATCCGCTACTACAAATCCATCATGCGGGCGGGCTTCGTGGCCATCGAACCGGTCACGGGTTATATCCGGGCATATGTGGGCGGACCCAATTACCGCTATTTCAAATACGACAACGTCAGCCAGGCGAAGCGGCAGGTCGGCTCGACCATCAAACCCTTCCTCTATACGCTGGCCATGCAGGAAGGCATGACCCCCTGCGACCGCGTGGTGTGCATGCCGCAGACCTTTACCAACTGGGACGGCAGCGAATGGACGCCGCGCAGTACCGACAAGGAAGAGTGGATAGGAAAGACCGTCACCCTGAAATGGGGGCTCGCCAACAGTTCCAACAACATCTCCGCCTACCTGATGAAGCAGTTCGGGCCCAAGGCGATGGCGCGGATGATGCACATGATGGGCATCCACAGCTTCCTTGACGAAGTGAACCCCCTGTGCGTGGGTGCGGCGGACATCTCCCTGTTCGAAATGGTGGCCGCCTACAACACCTTCCCGTCCCGGGGCGTCTATGTAACCCCGCAATACGTGCTGCGCATCGAGGACAACCAAGGAAATGTATTGGGCGACTTTTCCACCACCTGCCGGGAAGCCATCAGCGCATCGTCCGCCTATCTGATGGCCAACCTGATGCAAGGCGTGGTGAACGAGGGAACGGGACGGCGGCTGCGGTATGCCTATAAACTGGAAGGGCAGATTGCCGGCAAGACCGGGACGACAAATGACTGCTCGGACGGCTGGTTCATCGGCTATACCCCCACCATCACGGCCGGAGCCTGGGTAGGCGGCGAAGACAGGCAGATTCATTTCAACTCGCTCGACGGCTCACGGATGGCGCTGCCCATCTGGGGCATCTGGATGCAGAAGTGCCTGCAGGACGGGGTGTTGCGTGACGATGAAAACTTCCTATCCCCAGCCGGCTTCTCCGTGGAACTGGATTGCTCAGCCGGAGGCCGTTTCCTCGGCGGCACGGAAGAAGACGAGGTGCGGGAAAGCGCCAACAACCAGGAAAAGGATTACTATTTTAATTAATATATGGGCAAATACAGCAAAATTGCCGTAATGTACGGCAGCGATTCCTCCGAGTGGGAGATTTCCTGCCGGAGCGGAGAATTTGTGGCGTCCCGCATCGACGGTTCCGAATATGACATCTACGAGATTTTTGCCCGTTTCGGAAAATGGCAGCTCGTCGCCGCAAAAAAACGGAATTCGATGCGCATCACCTTCCCGGAGGGCGCCCGCCCCGAGGTGGACAAGACGGATTTCTCCGTCACCGTCCGCGGGGAAAAGGTTTGCTTCGATTATGCCTACATCGTCCAGCACGGCGCCCCCGGGGAAACCGGGGAGCTGCAGGGTTACCTGGAAATGCTGGGCATCCCGTTCAGCGCCTGCAACGCCGCCACGAGCGCCATCGCGTTCGACAAATACGCTTGCAAATGTTACATCCGGGAGCAAGGCATCGTACGCTGCGCGCCGGATGTACTGATTCGCAAAGAACTGCCCCTGGAAGAGCAATGCGCCCGCGTACGGGCATCCCTCCGTTTCCCCGTGTTCGTCAAGCCGACCCAAGGCGGTTCCAGTTTCGGCGTCACCCGCGTGACGGAGCCGGACGGATTGCTTCCCGCCGTCAAATTTGCCTTTACCGAGGGTAGCACGGTGCTGGTGGAACAAGGCATATCGGGACGGGAACTGACCTGTGCGACCTATTTCGACGGAAACGGTGTGCAAGCCCTTCCGCCGATTGAAATCGTCTCCGAAAACGACTATTTCGACTACGACGCCAAATACAACGGTCACAGCAACGAGATTTGCCCCGCGCCCATTGATGCGGCACAGACGGCGGAACTCCAGCAGACGAGTGCGGCCCTGTACCGCTTCCTCGGGTGCAAGGGCATCGTCCGGATGGACTACATCCTGGCGGAGGATGGACTTTACTTCCTGGAAGTCAATACGATTCCGGGAATGACAAGCGCCTCGCTCGTGCCGAAAATGGTGCGGACGGCAGGGCTCGACATCACCGATGTGCTGAGTACCATCATCGAACATTCTTAGAAACCGCCTGCCTTTCGTGCGGCTCGCCGACTTCATACGGGAAGGGTCTGCCCGCCTGGAAACGTCCTATCCCCCGGAAGAAGCACACCGGCTCATGCTCCTGCTCTGCATGGCGCGCCTGGGCGTAAGCAGTTATACCCATATCACGGAGCCGCAGACAGAAATTCCCCCGGAACGGTTGCCCGCCCTGCTGCGGGACACGGACCGGCTGGCCGCCTGCGAACCGCTCCAATACATAACCGGACGCCAGCCCTTTTGCGGGCGGGAATTCAACGTGTCCCCCGCCGTGCTGATTCCACGCCCGGAAACCGAACAACTGGTGGAGGAAGCCCTGCAGCTGGCAGGACGGCATGGCGGCGCGCCACGCATCCTCGACCTCTGCACGGGTTCCGGCTGCATCGCCTGGTCCCTCTTTCTCTCCCTGCAAGGGGCGCAGGTCGTGGCAACCGACCTGTCGGCGGAAGCCCTTTCGCTGGCAGGAAGCCAGTTCCCGGGTCCCGGCCCGCTGTTCCTGCGCTCGGATGTACTGGACACGGAACAGGACTTCCCCTACGGGCCATTCGATTTGCTTCTGTCCAATCCGCCCTATATTCCGGAAGGGCAGAAGACGCTGATGCACAGGAATGTCGTGGATTATGAACCAGCCGCAGCCCTGTTCGTTCCCGATGCAGACCCGTTGCTGTTCTACCGGGCCTTGACCCGTTGGGCGGAACGCCTGCTCGCCCCGGGCGGGACCGGCCTCGTGGAAATCCACGAGGATTTCGGCCCCGAAGTGCAGGACCTGTTTGCCGCCGCAGGCTTCCCCCATACCATCCTGAAGCAGGACATTTACGGCAAATGCCGTTTCCTGCTGTTTGAAAGATAGGGCTCCTGCACAGGAGCCGGGACTTTTTTGAAAGCACCGCAGAGGCTTTCCGCAAAAACAATCAGGCGCTGATTCGTTTCATCAGGGCTCCAATCCGCAATCGGAACTTTTGCGGGTCATGGACGTTTACCAGTCAGCATTACGTCCGCTTTTGACACCGCTTCTTTGTCGTCACACATATATATGATTTTTATGTCTGTCCTGTTCAGCTTGCGTATTTTTTCCCCAATTCTCCAATTGATGCTTAAATAGCCGTCCCCTGCCTGCCTTGACCAGAAACCCATTTTTGTGGGGGAGAAAGAATCTCTGGGCTGAAGATGAAATATCGC
>JAGAFI010000154.1 GCA_017612675.1 Bacteroidales bacterium | reverse complement strand
GCGCAGAAGAACATTTCCGAATTCTCCGGCCAGGCGCTGGGCAAGGTGCGTACCATCCGCGTGAACCTGGTGGGCGAACTTGCCGTGCCCGGCACCTACCGCCTTTCCGCGTTCTCGACCCTGTTCAACGCCCTGTACCGGGCCGGCGGCGTGTCGCCCGTGGGGTCCTTGCGTGCTATCGACGTGGTGCGCGGCGGGGAGCGGATTGCCACCGTGGACCTGTACCGTTACCTGTTCGATGGGCGGCAGGATGAAAACGTGCCCTTGCAGGAAGGGGATGTCATCGTCGTTCCCGCCTACCATGCGCTGGTGGGCATCGAAGGCGGGGTCAAGCGCCCGATGTTCTATGAACTCAAGGACGGCGAGACCGTGGAGCAGTTGCTTGCGTATGCGGGCGGATTCAGCGGCGAGGCCTACCGGGGTGCGCTCAAGGTGACGCGCAAGGATGGCCGCCAGATGCGGATTTTCACCGTTCCTTCCGACCGGATGGGCAGTTTCCAACTGGTGGACGGGGATGCCGTGGACGTGGCGGTGACGGCTGCTGACGTGTTCGCCAACATGGTGGAAATCCGGGGCTCGGTGTATCGTCCGGGCTTCTTTGAACTTGGCCGGGAAATCGCTACCGTGCGCCAGTTGATCGACCATGCGGGCGGTCTGCTGGACGATGCGTTCCTCGGGCGGGCGCAAATCATCCGGGAAAAGCAGGACCGTTCCCTTGCGCTGGTTCCCGTGCCCCTGAAAGGCATTATGGACGGAACGGCTTCAGACATCATGCTGAAGAAAAACGATATTCTGATTATTTCCAACGTGAATGAAATCGAAGAGAAGGGCGACCTGACCATCACCGGTTACGTGAACAGCCCGGGCAAGTACCAGTTTGCCGAGCACACCACCGTCGAGGATTTGATTCTGCTCGCGGGCGGCTTGTCGGAAGGGGCTTCGTCCGTGCGCGTGGACGTGTCACGCCGTATCAACAACGCCGCCAGCAAGGAGGCCAGTGACACGCTCGCCCGCATCTATACCTTCGGCGTCAAGGACGGGCTCTTCGTCAGCGGGGAAGCGGATTTCGAACTGGAGCCCTTCGACGTGGTGGCCGTGCGCCGCAGCCCGACCTATGTGGAGCAGCGCATCGTCACGGTGTCCGGCGAAGTGACGTTCCCCGGGCAGTATGTCCTCGTCAATACCAACGAGCGCGTGTCCGACCTGGTCCGCCGGGCGGGAGGCGCCACCCCCAACGGGAATATCCGCGGCGGTATGCTGAAGCGCAAGATCAACCAGTATGAGCGCAACGTCCGCACCGCCATGGCGCGCATGGTCAAGCAGGGGAGCGGACGGGATTCCCTCGATGCCAAGAAAATCATGGTGTCGGAAATCTATACGGTCGGCCTCGAACTGGACAAGGCCCTCGAAAAGCCGGGGTCCGACTACGACATGGTGCTGCGTGACGGCGACGAACTCATCATCCCGGCGACGGCATCCACCGTGCGGGTGCAGGGAGAAGTCCTGTATCCGAACACCGTCCATTACATTTCCGGCAAGCCCGTCCGCTATTATGTTCACCAGGCCGGCGGCTTCAGCAACCGTGCCCGGCGCACCAAGACCTATGTCGTGTATATGAACGGCACCGTGGCGGTCGGGGCGCAGGCCCGGCTTGAACCCGGCTGTGAAATCATCGTGCCGAGCCGTCCCGAAAAGGACAAGCTGACGGCTTCCGAATGGCTGGGTATCGGGACGGCAGCCGCATCCATCACGACGATGGTCGCGACGATTATCAACATGTTAAAATAACCGATTATGCAATACGACGATTTCGACGATTTCGAGGTTTCCGGGGATGCTTCCGTGGATTTGATGCCCTATGTCCGGAAAGCCCTCGCTTCCTGGCGGACCATCCTGAAATGGGCGCTTGCCGCGTCCCTCATCGGCATCATCATCGGTTTCAGCAAGCCCAAGGAATATACGACCCGTGCCGTGGTGGCACCGGAAATCACCACGCGCACCGGTTCGGGCGGCCTGAGCTCGCTGGCTTCCCTCGCAGGTATCAACATGAACACGATGGCGCTGACGGATGCCATGCACCCCGACTTGTATCCGGAAATCATCCGCTCGTCTTCGTTCATGATCGGGCTCTTCGATTTGCCCGTGGATATCGAGAAGCGGGATACGGTCATCCATACCGACCTGTACGACTATATGGTCAACCACACCCGGGCTCCGTGGTGGGGGTATATTTTCGGCCTGCCGCACAAGATGATGGACGGGGCCCGACGCCTTTTCTCGCGCAAGGATGACCCGGACGATGCGGAAGGGTATGCCCAATTGGATTCGCTGCGCCTGACCAAACAGCAGGAAATGGTCGTAAAAGCCCTTTCCAAGTGCATTACGGCCAAGGTGGAGAAGAAAACCTACGTACTGATGTTGCGCGTGACGATGCAGGACCGCTATATTGCGGCGCAGGTGGCGAATGCGGTCATCGCCAACCTGCAGGAATTCGTCGTCCGCTACCGCACGGAAAAGGCCCGGGAGAATGCGGACTATTATGAAGTGCTGTACGAAGAGACGAAAGACGCGTATTTCAAGGCGCAGACGCAGTATGCCGATTACCTTGATTCCCACCAGGGACTTGTGGGCAAGCGGGTGATGGTGGAACAGCAGCATTTGCAGAACGAAGCCAACCTGCGTTACCAGATTTATAACCAGACGGCCCAGAACCTGTTGAATGCCCGCGCCAAAGTACAGCAGGAGTCGCCGGTGCTGGTGGTGGTGCAGCCGGGTATCGCTTCCCATATCGGCAAGCCGTCAAAGGTGAAGCTCGCCTTTGTCTGGTTCGTGCTGGGGGCGGCCCTCGGGGCTGTATGGGTGCTGTTCCTGCGGGATAAATGGGCCCGGAAAGAAGCCGGCGGGGAAGCGGAGGCGTGAGCGGCGTCAAGAAAAATATCTTGTACAGCGTTGCGCTGGCGGTAGCGAATTACGTATTCCCGTTCATCACCTACCCCTACGTGTCGCGCGTGCTGGGGGTGACGAATATCGGCATCTGCAATTTCATCGACAGCGTCATCAACTATTTCATCCTGTTCTCGATGCTCGGCATCAGTACGGTCGGCATCCGGGAAATCGCCAGATGCGGCGGGGACAGGGAAAAGCGTTCCCGCGTTTTTTCCACCCTCCTGCTCATCAACGGCATCTGCACGCTCGTGGCCCTCGCCGTGCTCATCGTGCTGACGTTTACCGTACCCAAACTCGCGCAGTACAGCCAGTTGTGCTATGTGGGCGCGGTCAAGCTCGTGTTCAACTTCCTGCTGGTGGAATGGCTCTACCAGGGCATGGAGGATTTCCGATTCATCACGACGCGCTCGGTGCTGGTGAAGACCCTGTATGTGGCTGCCGTGTTCCTGCTGGTGCGCGAGGCGGACGACTATACGGTGTACTATGTCCTGTCGGCGGCCATCATCGTGCTCAATGCCGCCATCAATTTCGTGTTTTCGCGCCGTTTCGTGCGGATTTCCTTCCGGAAACCGGATATGCGGCTGTTCTGGAAGCCTGTCCTGATTCTGGGGGTGTATGCCCTGCTGGTGTCGATGTACACGACCTTCAACGTGGCCTTCCTGGGTTTTGCCTGTACGGAGACGGACGTCGGGTATTACAGTTCCGCCACCAAGCTCTTCTACATCGTGTTGAGCCTGTACACCGCCTTTACCAACGTGCTGCTGCCCCGGATGACCTCCCTGCTTTCCGAGGGCGACATGGCGGGCTTTTCCCGCTTTCTGGGGAAGTCCCGCAGCGTCCTGCTTTCGTTTTCGTTCCCGCTGGTGGTGTGGTCCGTGATTTTTGCGCCCGCCATCATCCGGCTGGTCTCGGGCCCGGGCTATGAGGGGGCCATCGGGCCGATGCGGCTCATCATGCCGCTGCTTTTCGTCATCGGGTATGAGCAGATTCTGGTCCTCCAGATTCTGCTGCCTGCGGGGAAAGACAGACGCATCCTTGTCAATTCCGCCATCGCGGCACTCTTGGCGGTGCTGCTCAACGTGCTGCTGGTGCCTACGCTGCGGAGCGTCGGCTCCGCCTGCGTGTGGATGGCGGCGGAGTGCCTGACTCTCGTGCTTTCACAACTGGCCGTGCGCCCTGTCGTGGCCTTCCGCTTCCCGTTTGCGCAGGTCGGACGCTACCTGCTTGCCTACCTGCCGTGCGTCCTGGGCCTCGTGCTGCTGGCCCGCCTCCCGCTTTCCTTCGGTCCGGCCTTCCTGTTGTCCGCCGCCGGGGTCGGGCTCTATGCCGCCGTCCTGGAACTCTTTGTGTTTAAGAACGAAATCTACCGAACATGGCTGGCCGCCCGCATACACGCATAGTGCAGGTGTTCCTCGGATTCCTGCTGCTGTGGGGGACCCGTTTCCTGAGTTATGCCGATTGGAATTACGATGTGATGGGGCGCCTTTCCTACGGGGTATATGGCCTGCTGGTGGTCTGGACGGCCTGCATGGCCCGCCGCATGCCTGCCGGCAAGCCTTTGGCCTGGCTGGCCGTGGCGCTGCTGCTCGGGATGCTGCCGTGTGCCGTCTGCAAACCCTTCGTTTCGGGCGAATCGCCGTTGAGTGAACGTGCCGCCCTCGTGGAGGCGCCGGCTTTCCTCGTGTTTTTCCTGTTTTACGCCTACCGGATGCGTCCCCGGCAAATCATGGACGTGTTTACCGTCCTCGGGCTCTTCATCCTGGCGGTACAGGTGGTGCAGGTGCTGTTTCCGGACAGTGCCGTTTTCGGTACCTATACCGATGCCGACTATACGAAGAACGTCACCGGGCTCGCGGAAGTCCGCAACGGCCTGTACCGTTTCCGCCTGGAATCCTACATGATTACGCTGCTGTGCCTGTTCTATTATTGGAACCGCCTCCTCGTGCGTCCGGACGGCAAGACCATCCTGCTTTTTGCCGCTTTCGCGATATCGGTGTACCTGTACCTGACGCGGCAGCTGATGGGCGTCGCTTTCGCGGCCATCATGGTGTCCGGTTTCTTTACCCGCAACAGGCGGGCACGGCTGGTCAGCTATGTGCTGGCCGCAGCATTCCTCTTCCTGCTGCTGCGCTATTTCGACGTGCTTTTTTCCGATATGGCCGCCGACACGCAGAAGGACATGTCGGAAAACAATATCCGGCTTTCGGCGCTGGCGTTCTATTGGCTGCGGATTGTGGAGAGCCCCCTGTCCCTGTTGTTCGGCAACGGCCATGTGGCGGAACTGGACGTGTGGCAGGAGTCGTTCCGCTTCTATCCTTCCGACATCGGCATCGTCGGGGAGTGGTATTTCTACGGCGCCTGCTGGGTGTTGCTGTACCTGCTGACGCTGGTGTTGCTGGGCAGGTATCGCCGGTATATTCCCTTGTATATAAAATTGTTCGTGCTGGCTACCGGCTTGTCTGCCGTGATGATTTTCCCGTACCGGGGCGGCTATGAGTTCGTGGTCTGGGCGACAATGCTCTATATCGTTTCCTATTCCATCCGGCGGAAAGCTCCCCGTCCTGTCCGCCGCCGGGTTCCCGGGCCCCTGCCGCAGGAGGGGGAAACCCTGCAAAGCGCATGAAATTCTCCGTGGCCATACCGGCATACAAGGCCGCTTTCCTCGCCGAGGCCGTCGCCAGCGTGCTGGCCCAGACCTGGGCGGATTTCGAACTGGTGATTGTGGATGACGCTTCGCCGGAAGACCTGCCTGCCGTGCTGGCCCCCTTCCTCGGCGATGCGCGGGTGCGGTACAGCCGGAATGCGGAGAACACCGGCGCGGAAAATGTCGTGGACAACTGGAACCGCTGCCTTGCCCTGTGCCGGGGGGATTATGTGATTTGCATGGGCGACGACGACCGCCTGCTGCCCACCTGCCTGGCCGATTATGCGGCGGTGATGGAAACGTATCCGGATTTGGGCGTGTACCATGCCCGGACGGAATTGATTGACGGGACAGGAAAGTCCCTCGGGTGCCTGGCGGCCCGTCCCGCCTGCGAGTCTTCGCTGGAGATGCTGCTGGGACGCTGGCAGGGCCGGCAGCAATATATCGGAGATTTCTGCTTCGCCACCGCCTTGCTGCGTGCCGGGGGCGGTTTTTATAAACTGCCGCTGGCCTGGGGCTCCGATGACATTTCGGCCTACCGGGCCGCGAAAGGGGATGGCGGGCGTTTCCGGGACGGAATCGCCGAGACGCCGCGTCCCGCTTTCCAATACCGGATCAGCGACCGGACGATTACTTCGGGAGGACGCTATCCGCTCAAATGGGAGGCGATGTCCCGGATGTCCGCCTGGTTCGCCGAAGACCTGGCCGCCCGGCGTCCGGCGACGGCGGAAGAAGCCGTCCTACTGGAACGGGTGCGGG